>CAYNSJ010000009.1:3522-52051 GCA_964399835.1 uncultured Methanobacteriaceae archaeon
CCTAGGGTGGATTGTTTGATACAGAGATGTTCAACTTAATACTGCCGGTATTTATTACGTTGTTCCTGACAGAAAGTGTATATAGGAAGAATAAAGTTACTAAAGTTATATTAGCAGTATTAGCTGCATTATCCTTAGGATTATTCTCTATAGCATGGTCTGCATATAGTTATATGGTTATGCTTACATTTGGAACATTAATCCTATATTTACCAATATCTTTCCTATTAGAAAGAAGACGTAATGGAAAAATGCCTAATGTAAAACAATGGTTAAAAGACAATCCTTGTACGATTCCATTTGTGGTATTTATAGTAGCAACACTAGTAACTTTATTGTTTACTGATGGTGGAACTGCAATAACTTCTATACTTGGAGGACTTGGTTCAGCATCCAACTTACAAAATGCAACAGCAGGATCAGCATATCCTAACATATATGTATCTGTAGGAGAGATGCAAGTACCGGCAGTTATTGATGTAGCTACACAATCTGGAGGAGTAATGGCATTAGTGTTTGCTTTATTAGGATTTGTATTCATTTACGGAATGTTAAGAACAAAAACTAAAAAAGAAGAACCTGATGAAGATAACGATATTAATCCAGAAGATAAAAAAATCAGAACTAAAAGATACACACCAAAAACTAAAAAAGCTGAAGAATATTTAGAACCCGAACATAAATTTAAGCCGGGTAAATATCAATGGACACTTACACAAAAACATAATAATTTGTTTTTAGTAATAATGTTAACTCTTTGGTTTGTAGGAATTGGTGTATTATTAACTCAAGGTACAAGGTTTATTGAACAGTTTTCAGTTCCTGTATCAATATTAGCAGGATTATTTGTTGGATTTACCATTGATTATCTTGATGTTAAAATGGAATCATATACATACGTAGCAGTAATAGGAGTAATTCTATTGTTACTAGTTGTAGTAAATCCTGTCGTAGCTGATTATCAAACAGCTTCACAATCTGTAGGTAGTACAAATGATGATATGTACAATACATTAACTTGGATTAAAGCAAATACACCTACAAATACAGTTTTAGCATCTTGGTGGGATTTCGGTCACTTATTCACAGCAGTTGGAGATCGTCAAGTAATATTTGATGGTGGTTCTCAGAACAGTGCAACGGCGTATTGGATTGGTGATGCGTTAACAACGTCTAATCAAGATTTATCTGCAGGAATTTTAAGAATGCTTGCAAATAGTGGAGGAGACGTTTCAAACACATTGGATTTATATACAAATGATACTGGTAAATCTGTTGAAATAATAAACAATATATTACCAATGGATAGAACACAAGCAAACAGTGCATTAACAGGTCAATATGGATTAACACAACAACAAGCAAATTCTGTACTAGATAAAACACATCCTACACAAGTAAAACCAGTTAATTTAATATTAAGTTCCGATATGCTTCAAAAAGCATCTTGGTGGTCTTACTTTGGATCATGGAATTTCAAAAGTGATAATTCAACACACTATTCCTATTATCCAGCACAGTCTACAGCAGAAAAAATCAATGGTCAATCCTTTATATTAGGTACTGATAATGGAGTAGTTGGTACTACTTTATCTGGTAATGGTACTAATGGTTCAAATATGACTTATGGATACATAGACTCAAGTAAACTAAATAAAACATTAAATCAATCAACTACAGCTGATAAACAAGACATGCAAAAACAATTACAAGATGGTACTGGAAGTTTAGTATTAGAACCACATAAATTATTGGTTGTACAAAACAATCAACTAACAGAAAGGATTGTGAACAACAATAGTAATATGTCTATTATGGCAATTCAACAGTCAGACGGATCATATTTCACAATATTGTTTGACTCACATTTAGAAGATTCAATGTTTACTAAATTGTACTTAGAAAGTGGAATGAATGTTACAAGATTTAACATGACACATTCAGAACCAGGAGTAAGTGTATGGAACGTAATGGAGTATAGTAACGGTACTACAAATACTACTAACGCAACAAATACTACTAACAGTTCTAGTACAAATAGTACTACTTAACCTCCTTACTTTTTATTATTTTTTTTTAAATTTTTTAAATATAGTTTTCATGAATAAAATTTATTTTCTTGGATTTTGTATCAAAATTTATTTATTGTAGTTTTAAATTAGATTCAAATATTTATAATATAAATTATAAAAGAATTATCAAATAAACAAATAGTCAAAAAATTGGGGAGAATAACTTGAAAACACTTTCAGATCTAAAAGAAACAACTTTAATTCCAACAAATACTCCATTAGATACTTTACTTGGTGGAGGTATTGAAAAAGGTTGTATAACACAGTTTTATGGTTCACCAGGATCAGGTAAAACAAATATAGCACTTAAAATATTGTTTGAAGCAACAAAAGATGGTGATAAAGCGATTTATATTGATACTGAAGGTGGATTATCTCTTGAAAGGATAAAACAAATAGCGGGACCAAAATTTGAAAGTATAGCGAGTAATGTTTATATACTCGAACCAAAAACATTTGATGAACAAGAAAATACTGTTCAACAAATAGAAGATTTATTAAAAAAAGATGATATAGATTTATTAATAATTGATTCAATTGTAGCATTATACAGAATAGAGGATGGGGATCCTACTGAAATTAATAAAAGATTAGGTAGAGAAATGGCTAACTTACTAACTATGAGTAGAACTCATGATTTAGCGATAGTTATAACTAATCAGGTATATTCACCATTTGATTCTGATGATTTAATAGTAGAACCTATAGGTGGAACTGTGCTAAAATATTGGAGTAAAGTAATTATTGAAATTGAAAGAGGAATTGGTACAACTTTGAGAACTGCAACGTTACAAAGACATAAAACCAAAAGTCCAGGACAAGAAATATCATTTAAAATTGTTGATAATGGTATAGAATAAAAAAAAGTTTATTATAAAAAGAAAATTTAAGGGGAAATCATAATGGTTTTTAAGAAAAAGGAAAAAAGAGTTCCAGAAGGATTTAATAGTGTAAATGAATTCTTCGATTATTTATATAAAAAGAAAGATTTAATTTGGATGGGTCAAAACACAAATCATCTAACAAATGATGATTATATTAGAAATTCATTATTTCAAGCTGTAAAAGATAAAGATTACTGTAAATATCCACCACCTGAAGGATTTCCAGAGTTAAAAGAATTAATCTTAAAAGATTTAGATTTGAATCCTAATCTTTATGATGTACAAATAACATCTGGAGCAACAGAGTCATTATATTTAGCAATAAGTACAATTCTTTATCATATAACTAATTCAATTTCATGTGATCCAGGTTATTTAATAATCAACAACTTTGCAAATAGGTTTGGAAATCATGTAAAAGAAGTACCTATATATAATGAAGAGTGTGGATATAAATTAACACCAGAACTTATTGAAGATCATATTGATATGGAAACTAAATTAATAATACTTATAGATCCATTAAATCCATTAGGAACTTCTTATACAAAAGAAGAAATTAAAGAACTGGCTGATATAGCAAAAGATAATAATATTTATTTATTGCATGATATAACTTACAAAGATTTTGCAAGGGATCATACATTAGCAGCTAAATATGCACCAGAACATACAATAACAATTTACAGTTTTTCAAAAATATTTGGAATGGCTGGATTAAGAATAGGTGCTGTGATTGGATCTCCTGATACAATAAGAACTATTCGTTCTAGTGTTATAAATGATTTAGGTACAAATACTTTGGCTCAAAATGCAGCAATTGCAGGTTTACAAAGTAAACCTAATTGGATTGGTAGAATAAGAGATACTTGTTTTACTAATCAAAAGATTATAAAAGAAGCAGTAGATGGTATTCCAAATGTAACTCTTCCTGTATATCCTTCAGATGGTAATATGATGGTGGCAGATATATCAAAAACTGGTATTGCACCAGTAGAACTATCTAATTATTTACTTAAGGAAAAAAATGTATTTATACGTGAAGGAAATTATACAAGTAATTTGTATGGAGATAAATATGTTAGACTCAGTTATTCAATTCCAACACCTGAAGTTAAAACATTTGCTACTGAATTTACTAATGCAATAGAATTATTACAAAATAAACGACGTGGACAATTATAAGTTCATAAATTACTTTTTTTTCATATTTTTTTTTAAATAAATTTAAATATTATACATTATTAAACTATTACCATGACTTCAAAAGAACTTAGCCAAGACGTAAAAGATGAGCTAGATATTCACACAGTAGATGAGTTTTGTCAATCTTGTGCAATACCACTTTCAGATGAAAGTATTTTAGGTACAAATAAAGATGGTACAAAAAGTGAAGAATACTGTAAATATTGTTATCAAGATGGTGAATTCACAGAAGACTGCACAATTGAAGAAATGAAAAATATGTGTTTAGAAAATATGGTTAATAATGGTGTAGATAAAACTGAAGGATCTAACATTTTAACAGCAGTACTTCCACATCTTAAACGATGGAAAAAATAAAAAAATTTAATAGAATCAAACTTTTAGATCCTATTGATAAAATTAGTAACTTTTTTTAACCTTTTATTTTTTTAGTATAGTATACTGTTTTGTATTAGTTAGTATTTTGAAAATTATATTTTTAAAAAATATTTAAAATAAACTTTTTTATAATTTACTTCTTTTTTCTAATTCATCTGGATCTACTACTTCTGCATCAGGAGTTTCTTTGTTTTCAGACACAATTTCTGATTTAGGCACATTTAATAACATGTAATCACCTACTTCTGAAATCATATCTTGGTCAATTTCTATTACTACTTTTTTTAGGCTTATTTCATTTGGAGATATATAAATTTTTTTTATAATGTTTTCTTTAATATCGATGTCAAGATCTTGAATTTTACCTAAATTATATGCATTACCGTCTAATACTTTTTTACCTATAATATCTGTTACTTTCATATTTGATTACCCCTATTAAAATTTTTAGTTATTTATAATTTATTTAGTAATTATTATAATAAACTATCTATATTAATATAATAATATATGCTGTATTAATAAATATAATTAATTAAAGAAAGAAAATTAAATATAGTAATAATAATGGCTATAATATTTAATAATGGAGAATAAATAAAATGGAAGATGCATGTCGAGTAATAATAGAAGAAGCTCTTGAAAAGAATATAAAAACTAAAAAAGATTTAGAAAAACTAAAAATACAAACTTGTAGAAATTTAAAGTTAAATGGATTTATGAGCAATTCTAAAATATTACAATATGCAAAACCTGATGAACTTGAAAAATTAAGACCTTTGTTGATGAAAAAACCTACACGAACTATTTCTGGAGTAGCAATTGTTGCGGTAATGTGTCATCCACATAAATGTCCTCATGGTAGATGTAAATATTGTCCGGAAAGTAGTGTTGCACCTCCAAGTTATACTGGTGAAGAACCAGCAGCATTAAGAGCAAGAATGTTTAGTTATGATCCTTATGTACAAACATTTAATAGACTTTTACAATTAAGAAATATTGGTCATCCTATTGACAAAGTTGAACTAATAATAATGGGTGGTACATTTGCATCACGACCTATATGTTATCAAGAATGGTTTGTAACACAATGTTTACGTGCAATGAATGATTTTGGTGAAATAAATCCACCTGTAACAGATAATAAAGAAAATGCTGATATAGTATCTCCTACTGATTTTAAATATTTATCAACAGTACAAAGTATTAATGAGCATGGTAAGATAAGATGTATTGGAATAACTTTTGAAACAAGACCTGATTATTCTAAAATAGAAGATGTTGATAGAATGTTAGATATGGGTGTTACTAGAGTGGAGTTAGGTGTACAAACCCTTTATAATTATAGATATAAACGAGTTGATCGTGGACATACTATTCAAGATGTAGTTAATGCAAATCAAGTATTACGTGATTCAGCTTTAAAAGTTGCTATGCATATGATGCCTGGATTATTATCTACATTTGATAGTGATGTTAATATGTTTAAAAGATTATTTACTGAACCTCAATTTTGTCCAGATATGTTAAAAATTTATCCTCTTTTAATAACAGAAGGTTCTGAATTTTATGACATGTGGAAAAATGGTGAATATGAACCTATTACTTCTGAAGAAGCAGTGGATTTAATTGTTGAAGTTAAAAAAATTCTTCCTAAATGGGTACGTACTATGCGTATTCAAAGGGATATTCCTGCAACGTTAATTGATGCTGGGGTAAAAAAATCTAATTTAGGTGAATTGGTTTATAATAAATTAGAAGAAAAACATATTCAATGTCAATGTATTCGTTGTAGAGAAGTAGGTCATAAAAAAGCTCATGGTATCGAACCTGATTATGATAATATTGAATTATTACGAACAGATTATGAAGTTACTGGGGGTAAAGAAATATTTTTATCAGTAGAAGATCCTTCAAATGATATAATTATAGGATTTACGCGATTACGTATACCTTCTAATAAAATACATCGACCAGAGATAACTTCTAAAAGTGCATTGATACGGGAATTACATGTTTATGGTCAAATGCAGAGAATAGGTAAAAATAAGGAAGAATTATGGCAACATAAAGGTTTTGGATCTGATCTTATTAAAGAAGCTGAAACTATTGCTAAAGAAGAGTTTAATAAGGATAAGCTTTTAATAATTAGTGGAATTGGAGTTCGTAATTATTATAGAAAAATGGGTTATTATAAAGATGGTCCTTATATGTCTAAACGAATTTAATGTATTTATTTAATTTAATTGCAATAACTACATTTATATGTTTAATGGAACTTAAATTATATTGATTAAGAATTATTATTTAATATGTCGACTTTATTGTCTCTATAATCGAAGTAATTTTTAAATAAGAAGTTATTTAGAGTTATTAGTAAATAGTATTAATTAATTTTTTTTTATTAATAAAAATACTTTTATAATAACAAGGTTTTAATAATTCATTAATCTATGATAAAGATATTTTAAAATATTTATATAAGTTCATTGAATAACTATACAATGTATATCTAAATAAATATATTAATAAATAACTTTTAATAAACTCCATATTTTTATATAAATACAAGTCGTTGTTTATTAGTTTATAATATCAACATGTTTAAATAAGATATATGATAATTAAATTATAGGAGGTGAAATTGTTATGTCTGAATTACCATTAACTCCATTAGGTAGAATCTTAAAAAATGGTGGTGCTGAAAGAGTAAGTGATGATGCAAAAGAGGAACTTTCATCTTTTTTAGAAGAACAAGCAGGCGAAATTGCAAAACTTGCTTTAAGTAATGCTAAAGAAAATGGTAGGAAAACTCTTAAAGCTGAAGATATTGCAGTTGCATATAAAGAATTATAACAACGATTTAATTAAGTGTTACTTTAAGTTTATAACTATAAAATTTAAAATATAATGTAAAGGAAATTTAAAAAAAAGTAAAGTAGTTATACCTTTTTTAGAAAATATCTATTTTCTAGTAAATGGACACTTATATATTTCTAATAATTTTTTTTATATATTATTGTAATAAGTTATATTTTTAACTTATAACAGTAATATAATTCTTTTTTATTCAAGCAATACATTTGTTTTTTTTTTATTTGTATTGCTTGATGTTCATTTCTGTATAAATTTTTAATTATTAAATAATACTACTATTTTTTAAAAGATCAAAATCTTCTTCTGATAATAATATATTTTTGTAATAAATGTTTTCATCTTCTTTTATACAAATAGCTACAACTGTATATTTGATGTAAATGATATTATCTTCCATAATTTGATTAAGACCTAATCGAGCAATTGGATATATTTCACGTTTGTCAATAATTATAGGATCAAGTAAATATAATTTATTTTTCTTTATCAATATCTACACCTAACTAGTTTTAAATGAATCATTTATCTATTTTTTATTATTTGTATAATTTCTTTTGTAAATTCTCTGAGATTCTTATCTTTTAGTATAATAACTGGAATTTTTAATAATTTTAATAATCGAACTTTAAATTCTACATTCATTTTAGTATCTAATTCTAATTCATTTACTAATGGACATAATATAAATTCTAATCCTAATCCGTATAAAGGTGTAAATATTATCCAGAGTATATTACAAATCTTAATTGTATTATACCCATCATTTAACCCTAACCTCATATTTACATGACTTCCTTTGAATTTGATTGTAGATGCTAATACTTTGATTATTGTCATGATGCTTTCAATAGATTTTACTAAAAGTGAAGCCATTTTTTTGTAATCAATATCTTTTTTGTTATTTTTAGATTCATCAGTTTCATCTGTATTTTCTGATGTTGGGTTATCTTTTTCATCTTTTGATTTGCTAAGATTTATTTTTTTAATTGTTTTTTTGAAATTTTTTATTTTAATATTTAGAAATAGTATGTTACAATTTTTTTCAAGATTAATTTTAATATTGAATATAAAATAATCCACAGTTATATTGCCATTATATAAAAAATTTGTATTCATAAAGTTTAGATATACATGGAATGGTATACTTAATATAATTAATATTAGTATAGTTATAATAATTAAAATTGTTAGTATTAATTCGATGATCATTTTATGAATACCTTATAATAATTAATTGTCTTTTTGAAATAAATGATAGAAAAATATTTATATTTTTTTTAATTTAATTTTTGATAAAAAAATCTTTCTTTTTTTAAATAAATTTTAAATGATTGATAATTAAATTTATTTTTTTTAAATAAATTTATAAAAAGATGAAAATAGTATAATTTCAGTTATACTACTTGATATATTTCTAATAATAATTAGTTGTACATTTGATTATTTTTCTGGTTTAATTTTAGTTTTTATTTCATCAACTGTACTATTTTCTTTTTGTTCTTTAGCTTTTTTTTTATTAGATGAAGATTTTTTTGCATTTCCACCAATTAATTCCATAATATGTTGGCCTGCATCAGCTAACATGTCTGTAAATGGTACTGAACCATTTAATGGTAATATTTTAACACCTTCAGGTCCTGATACATTTTTTGACACTATAATAACAGCTACTGGATCTACAGATCCACCACCTGCAGTTCCTCCAATGTTTTTTCCAGAATCTTCACCAGCACCTATTCCAAATCCTAGGGCTGTTTTTGATATAGGGATTATAACTTTATCTCCTGTATCTATAGCATCTCCGATAATGCTGTTTGCGTTCATAACTTTTTGTATTTGGTTTAATGTAGTTTCTATAGAGCTTTCTAGTTCCAAAATTACAGACTCCTTTTTCATTTTTAATTACTTATATTTATATGTTTATCTCCCTATTAATTTATTTATAAATTATAATTTTAACCAAAAAGTTTATATATCATTAAATGTATACTATAGTATAGTCTTTAAAATATTATTTCTGGACCGGTGGTCTAGGGGTATGATACCTCCTTGACATGGAGGTGATCACGAGTTCGAATCTCGTTCGGTCCATCAATTTATTTTATGATGCCGTGGTAGTTCAGTTGGGAGAACGCCAGACTGAAGATCTGGATGTCGCTGGTTCAAGTCCGGCCCACGGCATGTATTATTTCTATTTCTAAATTAATTTATTATAATTATCGTAGTTTGTTTTTATTTTTTATAAATCATTATTAATACAATTTTATAAAATAGTAATATTCATATATTATTAAATAACTAATTTTCTTTTAAATTTACAAAAAATTAAAATAGAAAAAGGGAGTTTATATTTGTCCAGGACCAATTTTTTTAGTTATAGCTTGGACTATATATTCACCTACAAGTCCACCTATACCTGTAAGTATTCCAAATAGTATAACTCCTAAAATGAATACCTGAACATTTTTAGATAATATTCCAGTAACTATACCTATAATAATTCCTAAAGTTCCACCAATTTTAAATGAATCTTTATAACTCATTCTAGGCATAGCAAATATTGACAGTAACCCTGATAAAAAGAGAGATATAATCAATATTGCTAATAATGGTTGGAAGTGTTGTGAAACAATACTTAACGGATTTACTGTAATGTTTATATCACCAAGAACTAGTTGGATACCTATTAAAAGGAAAAATATAAAGTCAGTTAATCCAATAAATAATGAAAATACTCTAAAGCCAAGATTTATATGAACCTTTTTTGTATTATTTGAATTTTGTTGAGGTATATAAGGATTAGTTAAACCAGACATAGTCTTTTGGTATTGATTTAAACTATTCATATCATATTGGTAATAAAATTCAGTACTTCCACAAAATAAGCATGTTCCAGTTTCTCGTGGATTTATAGAATTACATGCTTTACATCTTTTATTGTAAGTTACTTTAGGTTTTTCTATACCTTTTAATATATATTGTAATTCTTTATCATTTTCTGCAAATTCTTGTAAATTTCCACAATTTTCACACTTATCAAAGCTCAGGGGAGCTGAACCATCAACTTTAGTATATCTTTTACAATTACGACATACAACATAACACATTTTTATCAATTCTTTATGATTTTATTTTAATAATATTAATTTTTTATTATTTTTTTTATAATTCTTAATTCTTTTTCTCTTATCATTATAGTTTTACTTTTGATCTTTAATATATTTATTTATATTAAATTGGTTTTGCTGATAAATATGTTCTTTTACCATCTGTAATTTCAACATCAATAAATGATCCAATTTCTGCTTCATCTACAATAATATTTTTGTAAGAATTTGTATATCCTAAATATCCACCACTATGACCTTCACTTATAATTAATGCTGTTTGTTTTGTACCTATGTACTTTTTATTATTTTCATACATAACTTCAGTTTTTACATCATTTAATCTGTGTGATCTATCTTTCATAACATCATGATCTATAGCTTTTAATTTACTAGATATTGCTCCTGGTCTATGCATGTATTTGGATATATGTATAATATCAGGTTTTATTTCTTTTAATAAATCAAGTGTTTGTTGAAAGTCTTTTTCAGTTTCTGTTGGATATCCTACTATAATATCAGTAGCTATGGATATTGTTGGTATTTCTTCTCGGAATCTTTTTATCATATACTTAAATTCTTCAAGTGTATGTTTCCTAACCATTTCTTTTAATACTTTTTCGCTACCTGTTTGAACAGGAATATGTACAAATTTATATAATTTTGGATTATCTTTGAATACTTTTATAACTTCTTCTAATTGTACTTTAAGACTTTTTGGATGCATCATTCCAACTCGAACACGATAATCACCATCTAAATTACATATTTTGTTTAATAATTCACTAAATGGTTCATTACTATCTAAACCATAACAAGCTGTATCTTGGGCAGTTACTTGAATTTCTTTACATCCATCATTAATGGCTTCTTCTGCTTCTTTAACTAACATATCTGTAGGATAACTAAATAAATCTCCTCTAGCTATTTTAGTACAACAAAATGTACATGATCCTTGACAACCTTCACAAATTTGAAGTATATGAATTAATGGATTTTCTCGAATTTTATGTTTACACACTTTTAATTCTCTTGTTTTTCCATATTCATGGACTACTTTATTTTCTGTTGCTTGTTTAATTACTTCATTAATATGATTTATTTTATGTGGTCCTATCCAACAATTGTTATTAGCTATTTTGCTAAGTTTTTTTGTATCAACTTCTACCATACAGCCAGCTATTATCAATTTTTTTTCTGGATAATTATTTTGTATTTTATGAATTTTTGTTATCATTTTCTGTTCAGTAGGTTCTTTAACATAGCATGTATTTAAGATAATAACATCTGCATCTTCTATATTTTTTGTAATTTTATGTTCTTCTTTGATTATACCAGACATTATTTCGCTATCAGCTTGGTTAAATGTGCAACCATGTGTCTCTATATAAATATTCATTGTATCACACTGTTATTAAATTAGTTTAAAAAAAAATAAAAATTTGAATCAATTGGTGATTATTATTTTTCTTTTATAGTAGTTTTTACTACGTATTCTGTTAAATCATATTTTATTTTTGATTTACTTTTTTCTGGTAATAATTTACCGTATACTCTTTTTATTACTTTAGCATATGCGTACCCTGTTCGCATACGACGTTCTAATGTTTTAAATCCATATACTTCAAATTTCATACCTTTAATTATAGATACATCGCCTATTGTGAATATGAAATCTTGATCTACTTCAATTTTATGTGAAAATACGGTTCCATGATTATCTATAGATACACCTAGTCTAACTGGTTTATCTAATGATTTAGCCCAAATTGTTTTTATATCAATTACAGGACATTCATTTACTCTTACACCTTTTTTATTTTCTATTGATGTTACTTCAACGTCTTTATCATCAATATATAATATAGTTCCACTTTCTAAATATTCATCTGAGAAAAATTTTACTTTAGTTTGCCATGAATTTTCAAATTCACTAATTATTACTCTTATATTTATTTCATAAGCTTCAGGTTCTTCTTCAACTACTTCTCTGTATGTATGATTACATTCTGAGCATTGTACTAATAATTGTTTGGTTTTATTTCCTTTGGATTTTAATATTTCATAGTCTTCTGATCCACATATTGGACATGTCATGTTATTGCCTCATTGTTTTTGTTTTTGTTTTTTTTATTCTTTATTTTTTAGGTATTGTTTTACAAGACCACCATCTTCCAATATCTGTAACATGAATGGATCGAATGGTTTTATTTTAAATTCTTCATTAGAATTTATATTTTTTATCATTCCTTTTTCAAGATTTATATCTAATATATCATTATTGTTTGCTTTTACATCAGCTGTAATTACAGGTAATCCTATATTAATTGCATTACGATAGAAAATTCGGGCAAAGGATTTAGCGATGATTGCAGATACTCCTGCTGTTTTTATAGCTACTGGAGCTTGTTCACGAGAAGATCCACATCCAAAATTCCATCCAGCAACAATAATATCACCTTTATTTACTTTGTCTGCAAATTCTGGATCTTCAGCTTCCATAACATGTGCTGCAAGATCTTCGGGATTAAATGTTCTTAAATATCTTCCAGCTATAATAACATCTGTATCGATACAGTCTCTAAAATTCCATACGTTTCCTTTAATATCTTTCATAATTTAAACTCCTTTATCTTATTGTTGCTCCTTTGTTTTTTCCAGTTGTGATGATTACTGTACTATCTTCACCCATAACATCAATTAATTCTTTTTTCATATTTTTAGAATTTGTATCTGTTATTCCAAAACAAGTTGGACCAAATGAACTCATTCCAGCACATGTGGCTCCATTCTCTTGTAAAGCAGTTATAGTTTTACTTATAATTGGGGCTTGTAATTTTCGTTCTACTTTTTTAAAACCTAATCCTTGTATTTTATTAATAGCATCTCCAAAGTTTATAATATCATGTTCTAATAATGAAGGAATTAGTTTCATTAATATAAGATGGGATATTCGTTCAACCTCATTTAAAGGTACTGGTGAATAAGTTTGGAAAACATCAATTTCTTTAGAACCTGATGCTCCAGGTTTTATATTCGGTGTTGCAAGAATTATTTTCCAATCTTCTGGAAAATCATATCTAGCTATAACTGGTGGTGGTGCTACATTAGATGCTGATGAAGGTAAAAATCCTTTTTTACTCTCTTTTTTATGTCCACCATCAACGATTAATCCACCACTATTGAAAGATTCTACACCGATACCACTAGTACCTCCTCGACCAACAATTGTTCCTAATGTTTTACTGTCTAAAATTACATTATTTGATCGAGCTATTAATTGACCTGTAGATAGTGATAGTTGTGTACCAAGACCCAATCCTTGATGGATTTGGTAATAGTTTTTAATGTTAAATATATATCCTTTATTGATATTAAGATATTCCTGCATCTTTTTTGATGCATTTAATATTTTATTAGTGTATTCATTCATTTGATGAGTTGGATATTCTTTATTATTAAAAAGTATTTTAGTATTACCTTCATATTCTTGGCAATCTATTTTTAACAGTGGTTTGTTCAATGTTATTCCAATACCACCATCTATTCTACCTTCGGATCCGTTTAAATCAATTAATGATAAATGTAATCTTGCAGAAGTTTCAATTTGCAAATTAATAACAACCTAAAAAGAAAATGTTCCTTTATATTTTTATAATCTATATATATTTTACATTAAATTATTACTTATAGATTACGAATCATATGTTTTTATTTAAATTAGTTATACTCATTTTATTATTTTACAATAATTTAAGAAATAGTTACTAGTTTAATGGTAGCCTAAGCAAAAAAAAGTTTTTATTAAATATTATTTTAAAGTTATTTTTTAAGAAATAAGAAAAATAAAAAAAAATAAATTAATTTTCATATTCTGCTTTAACTTCTGCAATTGTTTTAGAAATATCTTTTTTAATATCTTTATTTTTAACTTGATCTAAAGGTATACTATATTTTTCTTCAATACTTTCTCTATATATATTATTCATTGAACAGAAAGGAATAATTCTACCATCAGGTGTTGCGTAATGTATTACACATCTGCGTACTCTATCTTGATCAAAGTTAAATGGATCCATAAAGTGCATACAAGATATTAATAATGCATTTATGTGGAAGTCACCTAAAGCAGCATAATCTTTTCTTATGAATATATTTTTTAAGAGAGAAGTTACATCTAAATATGATGGTGATTTGTCTTTTTTAATAGTACGTGGTAATTCTTTAGCTGCACGAGCAATAGTTTTATAAGTTGCAATTTTTGTATTTTTAGACATATCTTCTGCACTTTTCTCAGCTAATTTTAAGAATTTATCTACATCTATAAAATCAGTTATTGGGATGATTTTGTCTTCTTCTTTGAAAATATATGTAGCTGTACCACAGTTTTGGTGACATGTTAATGTTACTTCTGGTATTCCATTACTCATTGCTGATGCAAGATTAGATATTGGTGCTACACTTGATGCAGGATAAAATGCTTCTTCTGGTATTTGATTATCTGTTTGTTCTGCTACAAAGTGTATTAAATCTTCTATTGTTACACGTTGTTCTTCTACTTTATCAGCTGGTGTACGTCCTGCAAATGAAACTGGCTGGAAGTTTACACCTCTAATTACATCTATGTTATCAACAGCAAACTGTATAATATCTCCAACTTGTGTATCGTTTATTCCTTTTAATAATGTTGGTACTAATACTACTCCTAATTCAGCTTCTCGACAGTTTTCTATAGCTTGTAATTTTTTACTTAATACATTTGCATTACGTGTTTTAAGATATACATCTTCTGTAACTCCATCAAACTGCATATAAACTGTATTTAAACCAGCTTCTTTAAGGTCTTTAACTAATTGAAGACTGTTTGCAAGTGCTATACCATTTGTTGCTATTTGGGTGTGTACAAATCCTTCTTCTTTTGCTAATTTTATTAAATCAACAAGGTCTTCTCTTACTGTAGGTTCTCCTCCTGAATATTGAATACCTGGTGTTTCTACAGGTTGATTTCGACGTAAGTTTTTTAACATTTGTCTAATTTCTTCATAAGAAGGTTCATATAATGTTCCTGATGCAGCAGCATTTGCAAAACAAACAGGACATCTTAAATTACATCTGTTTGTAACATCAATTAGCCCAAGTATTGTTTGACTTTCATGTTCTGAACAAAGTCCACAATTTGAAGGACATTCTCCTTTAACAAGTTGTTTATTGTTTGTTAATTTATGTGGTTCAGATGCATATTTTTGAACATGATCATAACTTTCATCATCATTCCAGTATGTGTTTTTAAAAGTTCCATGTTCTGGACATTCTTTCTCTATAACTATTTTTTTACCATCATTGTATACTTTAGCATCTAATATTTTAAGGCATGTAGGACAGAGACTTTTAGTCTCCTTTTTTACATCAACTATTTTAATTCCCCCAAGGTTATATATCTTTTTTATTAAAATGAGGTCCAGACAATAATATTATTTTTTTAAGAATTTTTACTTCATTAAAATTTCAAGTAGTTAAGCATAAACTATTGAAAAATGATTCTTGGGCGGACACTCATAAATAAAATTCATTTGTTTAAATTTTATATATTTTTTTATATATATTGTTTTTTTTATATAATTTATTTATTATATATCTATAATCTTATGTAATTATTTTTCATGTATGTTTTTATAGTAATATATTGTATCTTCTTTGAAATATACATTTTGAAATATTTTATTATTTTATTTACGTTTGTTTTATTATATAATAAAATCATATCTATAATAATAATTAATTTATAGAGGTTATTATTAATGGATATTTTAACTTTAATTGTTTATTCAATTTATTTCATGATCCCTGCATATTTAGCCAATGGGTCTGCATTAGTATTTGGTGGAGGAACACCATTAGATTTTGGGCATAATGCTAGAGATGGTCGTAGAATCTGTGGTGATGGTGTTACTTGGCGTGGTACTATTGGTGGTGGATTATTTGGGATGTTTATTGGATTTTTATTAGCTATTCTTGCTGAGTATGGTTTTGCAACTTACTATTTTAATATAATCTCTTCAAATATTTCAATTGTATCTGGTTTTATACCACAGGGATTACTATTAGGATTTTTATTAGGTTTTGGAGCATTAATAGGTGATTCTATTGGTAGTTTTATAAAAAGAAGACTTAATTTTGAAAGAGGAAAACCAGTACCTTTATTAGATCAATTAGACTTTGTAGTTGTGTCTTTGATCTTTGCATCTTTCATTGTACAATTGAATTGGGAAATGGTACTTATAATTTTAATAGTTAGTGTTTTTTTACATTTAGGTGCAAATGTCTTTGCATATCTAATTAATCTCAAAGATGTATGGTATTAAAATTACTTGAATTTAAAACAAAAAGTATTAATTTAATATAATTAATACCACTTTTATTTTATTTTTTAATTTATTTTAATCTGCAATGAAAACATGTATGCTGCACCAATAGCAGGAGCTACAACACAATCTTCAATAGAAAAATAATCCTCCATATTAATAACTTGTAAATCCATATTTTTTGCAGCAGAATAACATACACTATTCATACCTAAACCTGTTGTAATCACAGTATGGATATTAGTACGGTTAACAACTTTTAATAAACCATTTTTTACTTGTTCTATTTGACTTTTATAAATATATTCTGCAATTTTTTGAATTTCTTTTTCTGTAACTGTTTCTAAATCTGCACATACAACACGACTTATTCTACGCATACAAGATGTTTTATCCTTATTATTTCCATCAACTGTTTGGCAAGAATAATCATAATCTTTAATATTTCCAAGAATAGTATGTACATCAGCAGTTATAGCAAATAATTCACTACTAACTGTAGCATAATAACCATGTATTGGAAGTTCATTAACAATTGTTGCTACATTTGTACGTAACATACCTGTATATACAAGTTCACCTGTACATAATCTTTCAAGATCAGTGTGTCCTTCTGCACATTCTTTTCCATTAATTATAGGTATTATATCAGTTGTTGTACTTCCCATATCTATAAAAATACAATCATCTTTTATAAATTTAATAAGACTAGTTGTACCAATCCAATTAGCAGCAGCTGCATCAAGTGGATTTTTCTTTAATTCATCATAATCTTTAATTCCATTAAATGTTACAAATCCTACAGGAACATCTTTAAATGTATTTATTACCTTAGTTGCAACATCCATTACACCTTCTTTTTTAGTTTCATATCCATCAACCAATTCAGCTGTCATGGAAACTGAAACTGCATCAAATTTCTCATCTTTTACTAATTCTTTAAGACATTTACCTAAATTATCTTTTTCTTTCCACATTGGTAAATATTTGAATGAAGATTTTGTGTTTACAATTTTATTATCTTTTACTTCTATAATACTACAATCAGTATTTGCTCCGCCTATATCAAACCCTGCTATTATCATGTTGTATTTCCTTTTTTTTTGTATTGTTATTTATTTTTTATTTTAGTAAAAAAAAATTAAATTTTAAAATTTTTTCATAGTATATGTTTCTTAAGTTTATATTATTTGAAAGTAGTTTCTAATTCAATAATTAGTCTGTGTTTATGCATTGTTATTTTATTTTATTCTAAATTTTATATTTGATCTTATTTT
This sequence comes from uncultured Methanobacteriaceae archaeon, assembly GCA_964399835.1. Lineage (GTDB taxonomy): Archaea > Methanobacteriota > Methanobacteria > Methanobacteriales > Methanobacteriaceae > Methanosphaera. The sequence continues at coordinate 21,686 of CAYNSJ010000009.1, forward strand.
TCATATATAAAAATCATATTAAAGTATATAAAACTTTAAGGTTACTTTAGAGTTACGTAATTTATTTATAAAAACTTCCTTTTTTAATTAAAGAAATAGGTATATTTTTATTATATAATACTGATTTAAGTATACATTCACCAAGATTTACATTAGTATTTTCATGTAATACAATATAAGGTGTTGTGAGTCTTGAATTAACTTCGGTTAAATAAATATTATCCTTATTGATAATGTAATCAATTCCAAAGTAACCCTTTAAACCATTTATTGATTTTGTTATTGTTTCTGAAATAGTATACAATTCTTTTTTTAATGGATGTTGTATTGGAACTTTACATCCTTTATATACAATTTTGTCATGTGATTCATCTATTTCTTGACTATTAATACTTATCATATTAAGAAAAGTTCCATCATAAATTAAACTTACACTAATTGAATTTCCATCAATATATTCTTGTAATAAAAATGAAGAGATTCCAACCTTTTTATATTCTGAAATTACTTTTCTAAAATCAATTATTGAATTTATATGATATATATAATCTGAACTTGTTCTATCATCAGGTTTTATTACTATACTTTTATTCTTAAGATAATCCTTAATTCGATTAATTAAGTTAGTAGTTATCTGATTAATATGTACTTTTATAGTTGGAATTTTTAATATATTCTGATCAACTGTTTCGTATGTTCTATACTTACTTGTACATATATAAGAAGCATTACTATTTGATCCTAAAACAATTACATCATTATTTTCTAGTAGTGATGTGATGTTATATTGAATTAAATTATCTTCAGGGGCAATGAAAAAACAAATATCATAATATTTTGAATTCTTATTAAGCCAATCATATAAATCTGATTCAAGAGATATTTTATTACAATTTATTAATTCATTAAAACTATTTAAATTAGGGTTAATAAGATAATCAATAGTAATATCTTCAATACGATTAAAATCAGATAGTATACTATGAAGCATGTTATAACCTTCTTCAATTAGTACATTATTATATACTATGCTTGAATATTCAAAAACTAGTAATTTTAACACAAAAAAACACCAAAAATAAAAAAATTAATTATGGACTACTTGTCCAATACCTTGAAAGTTAACAGATTCAGAACGGAATAAATCAGCATCTAAAATAGGACGTGTACATATTATAAATTTATTAGGTAACATGTCTGGTTTAAGATCTTTATAAACATCATGGTCTGTCATTAAAATAACACAATCAGAATTCAATGCAGTTTTATATGAAACACTTTTAGCATTGAATGTATTAATAACCTCTTTAGATACTAACGGATCATGAGCTACAACATTAAAACCTAATTTATTTAATAATGCAATAACTTTATATGATGGACTTTCACGAGTATCATCAACATTTCCTTTATAAGATACTCCTAAAATACCTACAGTATAATCATTTGGATTAACATCAATATTATCTAGTAATAAGCTAATTACATGATTTGGCATATTATTATTTGTCATACGTGCATTTTCAATTATGGGTGCAGTTATGCCATATTTTTTAGCTAATTCAATTAAGAAGTAAGGATCTATTGGTATACAATGACCACCAACACCAGGTCCTGGAGTATGGATATTAACTCTTGGGTGGTAATTAGCAGCATTAATTACATCAATTGCATTAACATTAATTTTTTCACATAATATTGCAAATTCATTACTTAGTGCAATATTAACATCACGATAAGTATTTTCCATTAATTTAACCATTTCAGCACTAGTAATATCTTTAACTTCAATTATTTTACCATTCGTAACATGTGAATATAATTCAGCTGCTTGTTTTGTACTTTCTTTGTTGTAACCTCCTACAACGCGTACATTATTTGTCATTTCATAGAGAGTATTATGGGGTAATGCTCTTTCAGGGCTATATGCTAATAAAAAGTCTTCACCACATTTAAGGCCACTTTCTTCAAGTAATGGTTTTACAATTTCAATACCTGTGCATGGTGGAACAGTACTTTCTATAATAACAAGATTTCCTTTTTTAAGTCCTTTCTTAATACTTGCACATGCTGAAATTACATAAGATAAATCTGCTTTATTATTTTTATCTACAGGTGTAGGTACAATAACAATCAAAATATCTGATGTTTCAGCAGCAGTTATAAGATTGTCAGTAGCTTTTAAATATCCATCGTTTACTGTTTTTTTTACAAGTTTGCTTAGTCCTGGTTCTTCAAATGAACAAATACCCTTATTTATATTTTCAACTGATTTGGTATTGATGTCAGCACCTAATACTTTAATTTTATTATTAGCTAAAATTGCTGCAGTAGGAAGACCAATATGGCCTAAACCAAATATACTTACTTGTAATTTATTAATATCCATTTATTTACGATCCTTTTTATTAAAACATGAGATATAGTTAATATCTTAAAATATTCATGTATATATAATATAATATGAATGTACTAATATTTTATAATTTTTATTTTTAATGAAAAATAGTTATAATAATCAAAAAAAGAAGTTTGAAGAGAGTAAACTGAATTTAGTTAAATAATTCAATTTATTTTTTCAAAGGATTTAATAATAATTATTTTTTTGTTTAAATTCAAATTATCTTCAAAATATATTGGGATTTCATTTTCAAATACTTGTTCAATTATGATACCATCATATTTATTTTCAAATTCAGTTACAGTTATATCTTCTTTAATAGACTTTAACTTATATCCTTTAAATTCTAAAATATCTGTAGGGCTAGTTATATTAAGCTCTTCCTTGGAATATTTTTCATAGATAATGCTATATATTTGTTCAGCACTAGTACCATTACCATATGGATTAGTAGCACTACTCATTTTATCATATATCTCCTTATTTTCTAAGATATTAGTAACATTATTAGTTACTTCATTGAAATTTGTACCAACAAGAATATTACCACCACAAGATACAGTCTCAGGACGTTCTGTATTATAGCGTAATGTTACACAAGGAATATTTAATGTAATAGCTTCTTCTTGTATACCTCCAGAATCAGTTAATATTAAACTACTATCTGATAAAAGGTGTAGGAAATCAAGGTATCCTAAAGGTTTTGTAATTTTTATATGGTCACAGTTAGTAAGTTTGTCTTCTAAATTCATTTCTTTTAATAATTTTTGAGTATGTGGATGTACTGGAAATACAATATTATATGGTAATTTTATAATACTATTTACAAGATCAGTTAACCTTTTTTTATTATCAACATTTTCAGCTCTATGCATTGTAAGTACTATATATTTTTCAAAATCAATTTTATCTCTTATATTACTTGATTTGATAGCAATATTTAAATTTCGTTTACATGCATCTACAATAGTATTTCCTGTAATAAAAATAGATTTATGATTAATTCCTTCATTTAATAAATTTAATGCAGTCTCTTTAGTTGGTACAAAGTATAACATTGAGCATTCATCTGCAACAAGTCTATTTAATTCTTCAGGCATAGTTTTATCAAATGATCTAAGTCCTGCTTCAACATGACCTACAGGAATTGATAATTTATTTGCAGATAAAGCACCAGCTAGTACTGCATTAGTATCTCCTTGTACTAAAACAATATCTGGTGACTCTTTAATCAATATTTCTTCTAAACCTTCCATCATTTTACTTGTTTGTGAAACAGGAGTGTCTGATCCTACACCTATATTATAATCAGGTAAAGGTAATTTTAAATCTTCAAAAAATTGTTTAGACATTTCTTTGTCATAATGTTGTCCAGTATGTATAATTATACATTCAGAATCATTTTCTTTTATTTTATCTATTACAGGAGCCATTTTAATTATTTCTGGTCTAGTTCCTAATATTACTGCTATCTTCATAATTTAATCCTCAAAATATATTGAATTATTCTCTTCCATATTTTCTTTTAGCTTTGTATTCATTTAGCATATTTTCTAACTTATTTTCTTCATTATTAATTATATTTATTTGATTATTCTTTTGCCATTCTTTAATCATATTGTTTAATATATTCATGTCAATAATACCAAACTCATCTATTACTTCTAAATTAACATCATTTGAATTAAATATAGGTACCTTATTTTTATCAAAAACTTCTTTTGCTGTGTGAGACATAGTATCATTGGTAATAACTGCTTTTATATTCATATTTGTTAATATACGAGCAGTTTGTGATCCACCACCTTTACAATTTCGAAGATAAATTATATCATTTTGTTTTATCTGCCAATAATTAGAAGATTCTTTTATACCTTCTTTAGTAAAATTATCAATTATTTTAACTGGCTTGTTATGTGAATTTTTTTGAATTTTTTTCAAGTTTTCTATAGCATTAATTTGTTCTTCTAATTTGATACGTTTGTCTTTTTCTTCATTATATTGAATTTGTAATCTTTTTATTATATTTACTTTTGATTGTACCTTTTTTTCATGTAATATATTATTATTATATTCTTTTTCTTGTTTTTTCATTCGTTTATTTATTTTAGTTAATCGTTTTTTAAGTTTTTTATTTTCTTGTTTTAAAATATTGTTATTATTTTGTAATTGATTTATTTGTCGTTTTTGATTAGCTATTTTTTGTTTTAATGGATTTGGACTGGAGTATTGTATTTCTTTTTTTGGTTTTTTGGTTTTATCCTTAATGATTTTTGGTGTGTTTATTGGTGGATTTAAAGTTTCTTCTATAGTATCAGAGATATTGTGTCCTTGTAAATATAATTTTTTTATATTATTAAATTCATCAATAGTTATGTTATACTCATCTGTTTTTCTTTTTATGGAATTAAATTTAGGTTTATATTGTTTAAATAAATGTAATGCTGCAGATAATGAATCTCGCTTATGATCATCATTGATAATAAATTCTTTATTTTTTATTTGTGGATGTTCTGATACTATTTTACGTTTATATTTAATTGTTAAATCATGTTCTGGGGTAATCAGTTGAGCATTGAATAATGATGTGATTTTTTGTACCATCTTTGGTGGTTTTGAAACATCTGTAGTTATAATTATTGGATTTCCATATTTGATAATTATATTTGTAATATCTGCTTTATTGATCTCTTTATGACTTTCAGATGTTATTATATTTCCATCTAAATCAATTATGGATAATCCTATAGTTAATCCTGGATCAAAGCCCACTATTGTCCATTTTTTATTTTCATTATCGATTGTCATGTTATTCAAAGATTATGTAGTTTTATTTTCTAATTTTATACTATATAATATTCTTATAAATATTCTATATCAAATCTATTATTTATCTTTGAATATGCTACTTTTAATATAATAATGTTAAATCTTCAGTTTTTTTACATTTAGCATTTTGTTCCAGTTTATCATAAGCTTCAAATAAATCATCTAAAAATCTATCTACCATATTACGACCCATATTCTCTTTAATGACAACTCTTAAAACAGCTTTATCTGATGCATTTGCAGGTAATGTATATGCTGGAACAATCCATCCTTTTATTCTTATTTTTTCTGATAAATCATAAACTGAAAATTTATCTGTATTTAAACTAAATGCAAGTACTGGGAAATCTAAATCATCATTAATTAATTTGAATTTATTTGATTTTTTTAATGAATCAGCTAAATAGTTAGCATTTTTTAGCATGTTGTTTACAATATTTGTATATCCATCCATTCCTAATCTAAGTAAATTATAATATTGGGCTATTATCATACTACTTCCTTTTGAGAAGTTTAATGAGTAATTAGGCATTAATCCTCCTAAATAATTTACTTTAAATATTAATTCTTCTGGTAAATCACTTTCATCTTTGAATATTAACCATCCAATACCAGGATATACTAATCCATATTTATGTCCAGATACATTTATTGATTTAACTTGTTCTAATCTAAAATCCCATTTAAGTTCTGGTTGAGAGAATGGTAAAATAAATCCGCCACTAGCAGCATCTACATGTATTGGAATATCCCATCCTTTTTCTTCTTTAACTTTTAAAAGTGCATTATTTATTTCTTCTACTGGATCTTTTTGTCCTGTAAAAGTTGTTCCAACTATAGCACCTACACATATAGTATTTTCATCAATTTCTTTAACAACATCTTCTGCTGTAATAGTATAAAGATCTTCTTTTAATGGTATTAAACGTAGTTCAACATCAAAATAAAGTGCAAATTTTTCCCATACTGTATGTACATCAGCACCCATAACTATGTTAGGTTTATCTGTAGGTTTTCCTTCTGCTTCTCTTTGTTTTTTCCAAGTCCATTTATGAGCTAGTAACCCTAACATTATTGCTTCTGAAGAACCAATGGTACCTGTTCCAATAGAATTGGATCCTGAAGGAGAATTAAATAATCTTGCTAACATGTTAACTACACGGTCTTGTATTTCGCCACATTCAGGATATTCATCTAAATCAATAAAATTTTTTCCAATATTTTCATTAATTAATTTATCTGCTTCAGGTTCCATCCATGTTGTTACAAAGCTTGCAAGATTTAATAAAGGATTCCCATCTAAATTGAGTTCTTCATGAATTCCTTGGTAAACATATTCTGCGGGCATTCCCTTTTTAGGAATTTCATATTTTGGAATAGATTCTGTATCATATCTAGTTCCAAAAGGATTATTGAAGTTGCATTCTTCTTCATTCATTTCTTTTAGATTTTTTTTATTAGATAACATATCTTTTAATCTCCATTTTATTTTCAGTTTGTTTATAATATTGTTTTTTAAAATATGTTATTATTTTTCATATTATTTAAAATCAGAAATCTTTATTTGTTTGTTTATATTGTTTATTAAGTGGAGATAATGTTTTATTAGTTAAAAAAATAATATATAAAAAAATGAGAAGTGTAGATATTGATTATTATTTTCTTAATAAATTAATTAGTTCATTATCTGTCTGTTTTTTCTGTTCATTTTTCATGTATTCTTCTTTTAATGTTTCAATTAATTTATTTTTAGCATATTGTGAATCTTTAAATTTAATATTGTTATAATTTAAATCAGTTAATATTAATCCATGGGCAGGAACTGGTTTTAATCGTATTGTTCTTCTAAGTTCTTTTGGTTGAAGCAAATACTGTATACATTCTGGTGATAATTTATTTTGTCCTACTTTTAATAAAGATCTTACCATTTTTCGTACCATGTTCCATAGAAAACTTCTTCCTTCAATAGAAAATATTAATAAATTATTTGTTTTGTTTAAACTAACTTCATTTATCACTCTATTTGGATTTTTTTCATTTCTTTTAGAGAAATTTCTAAAATTATGTTCTCCTTTAAAATAATTCATAGCTTCAGTCATTTTATTTATATCTAATTCTTTTTCAAATGGGTTAATTGGTTGTATATATTTATAAGTTCTTGTTTCGGGGAAACGTACTTTAAAACCATATGGAACTTTTGCTTCACCAATAATTTTTATATCATCAGGTAAAAGACCATTAATTTGATTTATATGAATAGTTTCATCAGTTATGAAAGAGATTACATTACCTATGGAATGTACTCCTTTATCTGTTCTTCCAGCAACAGAGTAATGAGCATCCCATAAATCTTCTATTATTCCTGTTTCTTCGAATACTTTTAATAATTCACCTTCTATTGTTCTATATTCAGGTTGTCGTTGGTAACCATGAAAATTTGTTCCTATATATGCTATTTTTAATGCAACACGTCTCATTATTATACAAATCCTTATTATTTTCTTATTTTTTTAATAAGTTTCTATCTATTTAAATATGTAACTTTTATTATGATAAACAATTTTTTGATTATCAAATTAAATCAAATATTATTTTTATAGTGCATGTATTATATAATATTAAATTTTAGATATATTATTATTAACAAAAATACAATTTAAAGAAAATAAATTAATATAAAAAAATACTATTTATTAAAATTATTAAGGAGTTAAAATTAATTATGATAATTATACCAGCTGTAGATCTTAAAAATGGTAAATGTGTACAATTAGTTCAAGGAAAACCAGGAACTGAACAAATTATAATAGATAATCCTGCTGAAGTAGCATTGAAATGGGAAAATCAAGGTGCTAAAAGAATACATGTAGTAGATTTGGATGGTGCTTTAGGTAGTGGAGAAAATATGCATATTGTTAAAGAAATAGTTGAAACCACATCAGTACCTATACAAATGGGTGGTGGAATAAGAAGTTTAGATTATGCTAGAAACTTATTAGATGCTGGGATTTCTTCAGTTATTATTGGTACTATGGCAATTAATGATCCTACAACTATAAAAACTTTATCCGATGAATATGGTCCTGATGCAGTATGTGTTTCTTTAGATAGTAAAGACAATCGTGTTGTAATTCATGGTTGGAAAGATAAAACTGATAAAACACCATTAGAATATGGAAAAATATTTGAACAAAATGGTGCAGGTTCCATATTATTTACAAATGTGGATGTAGAAGGATTATTAACTGGATTTAATATGGATCCTGTAAAAGAATTGACATCTAATTTAGATATTCCTATTATTTATTCTGGTGGTATAACTTCAATAGAAGATATTAAATCATTATCAAATACAAAAACACGTGCTATTGTTATAGGTTCAGCTTTATATAAAGGTTTAATTGATTTTAAAGAAGCCTTAAAATATCAACAATAAATTATGGATTTTGGAAGTGATTGTTATTAAAGTTATGGCAACAGGAACTTTTGATATTGTTCATCCTGGACATGGTTTTTATTTAGAAGAAGCTAAGAAATTAGGTGGAGACGATGCAACATTAATGGTTGTAATTGCCACAGATAAAACAGTTAAAGATCATAAAAGAGTACCTATAATAGGACAAGAACAAAGGCGTGCTATGGTTTCTATGTTAAAACCTGTTGATGAAGTTTTTATTGGAAATGAAGGTGATCCTTTTAAAATAGTTGAAGAAAAAAGACCCGATATTATAGCAATAGGTCCTGATCAACATTTTAAACCATATCTTCTTCATAAACAATTAAAAGAACGGGGATTAGATGTGGATGTTATTAAGATAAGAGATTATAAACATTTTGAGTTAGATAGTAGTTGTAAAATAATACGTAAAATAAAACATACTCATTTTGATACTAAATCTTTTGAAGATTGTGATATTTAATTATTATAAAAGAAAATACTTATTTTTTTTTAAATTTATGGAAAAAGGAATTATTTTATATTCCTTTTATTTCCATTTTTTTTTATTTTGATGTAACATTATTATTTTCTTCAGAAATTCTTTGAGAATCATATTTTTTAATAAATGTTTCAAAGTTATTTATTGATTTTATGCATCCTGGATCTTCTTCAAGATAATCTCCAGTCATTGTATAGGCTCGAGCTCTACAACCTCCACAAATATATTTAGAATCACAATTACTACAGCAACCTTTTAATATATCCTTATTTCTTAATTCTTCTAGTACTATGTTTTCAGTCCATATTTTATCAAGATCCTCTTGTATATTTCCTACTTTTAATTGTTTGTCATGTGGTAAAAATACACATGGATATAAATCACCATTAGGTTCCATACCCATATAAAATCTTCCTGCACCACAACCTCCAATGAATGAAGAAAGTTCTTCCATTGCAGGATTGTTATATTTAGCATTATAGAAATGGGTTGGTATTAATTTTTCTTCTTCATTATCTTCATTTTGATTCATATGTACAGCTACATCAGCAAATTGTGGTGCTGTGGATAATATTTGCATGTTATCTTTTCCATTTTCTTCATAAATGTATTCTAATAATTTAAATCTTTCTTGTGGACTTAAATCTATTTCTCTAACATCACTTCCATTTCCTGTAGGTATGAAATTATATAACATTAGCCAATTAATGTCTTTTTTTCTTAAAAATTTAATCATTTCTGGTATTTCATCTATGTTGTGTTTGGTTACTGTTGTAGAAATACCAACAGATACGTCAGTTTTATTAAAGTTGTCAATTGCTTTAATAGCATGTTCCCATGAACCTGGAACTTGTCTAAATTCATCATGTGTTTTTGGATTTAATCCATCAAGACTAATTTGTATGAATTTTAATCCAGCGTCACTAATTTCATTAACTCTGTTTTCATCAGCAAATAAATATCCATTACTAGCTAAAGATATAAACATTCCTCTTTTTGTTCCATGTTTCACAAAGTCAACAATATCTGGGTGGGTAGTTGGTTCTCCACCTGAAAATGCTAATGATGTTACTCCATAATCAGCTAATTTATCTATTCCTTGATGTATTTCGGAAGTTGTTAATTCATCGGGATCTTTTTTACCTGCATTTTCATAACAGTGTATACAATGAAAGTTGCATTGTCTTGTAATGTTCCATACTATTTGAAATGGTGCTCCTGGTACAAATGGTTTTTTAACACCAAATTTACTCATTCCTTTAAATACACTAACTAATCCTTGAATCCAATAATCATCTTGCATTCCTTCTATAAAACTTTCTTTTGAAACATTAAAACTATCTAATCCTTTTTTAATAATTAATTCAATTACTGGAAGAATCAATTTACATTTAAAACATATATTTTCTTGTTTACCTACATAATATCTTAATGCTGATTCGAGTCTAGTTTTATTACATTTTTCACAGTATTCTAATGAATCATTTAACATTTTTTGAGATACAGAACTATTAACTATATTTTCAAATGTTTTAATCATATCTTCTGTACTTGTTTTTTCAACTTTATCTTCTGCTTTTTTTATCATAATATTTACACTCCTTGTATCTCATATTTTTTTTTCAATTAGTTTTTTATAGAATAACTTTCGATAAAGGTATTGTTTTTTTAATTAATTATAATATTTAAAAAGGAGTTATTATAATGGTTTAAATCATTATTTATATCAAATTACTACTTTAATTCTTAATATTATTTTCTATTTTGATTCATGTAACTTTTGAATATTCATGTGTGGTTTATACTATTATAATATGGATATATTTAGGTTTGTTATTAAATTACGAATTGTTAGTTAGTTATTTTATTAGTATAATTTATATAATTTTTTATATATATAATAAAAACTATATATTTTTTAAAATGAATAAACATTATTATTAAGAAGTTAAGTTGATAAAAAGAGGATTATTTAATAAAAAACATATTTTAATTTTATTATTATATAAATGATAAATTTTGTAATATATTTAAATAATTTAATTAATAATTAATAAACTTAATATAGTATGTAATATATATATTATATTAATCTAATTTTATAAATGATATATAATTTAATTAAAGAAGGTCGCTAAATGGTAGCAAAGGAATATTATGATACTTTATTAAAAATTACTGACGTAATGGAAGAAAAAGGTGGAGGAATAATTTACATTAGAAATGAGCCTGATTGCTATACCATCGGAACTCGTTACTATGATGATGAAATAGCTCAGTATCTTGATGATAATGTTGAAGAATGGTTCGGTGAAGAATCTACACTTAAGAAAAAATCCAAAAAACGATCTAAAAAACAAGATAAAGTAGAAGAATTATATTATTTATGGAAAATTACATTACCTGTATAAATAATATTTTTTTTTAATTAATTGATGGATCACCACCTACTTTTTAATAGTTTAAAAATTATAACTATTAAAATATATTTTGATTTTTTTACTTATTATTTAAATTTTTAAAGAATAAACTATTTTTTTTACATTTTTTATGATTATTTAATAATAAATATTAATAAATGATGATAACTAATTTATTATTATAACTAAGAATACTATTATTTTTAATAAAAAGAATTTGAATATATTTAATTAAGAATAATATGAAACCAAAATTAATTTTTTATTAAATTTTATAATAAGTGATTGGGAATGTTAAAGGATATATATAACAAATCATTAAATAATGATATAACAAAAAAAGATGCATTAGATCTAATTAGGTCCACAAATCAATTTCAACTATTTGATACTGCAGATAAGTTAAGACAAGAAATTGTTGGTGACAAAGTTACTTATGTTGTCAATAAAGCAATAGATATAACAGATAGATGTGTAATTGGATGTAAATTCTGTTCTTTTAGAAATAATGAAGGATATGAAATGACATCTGAAGAGATATCTGATAGTATAGTGCAAGCAAAATCTATTGGTGCAACTGAGATATGTTTGTTTGGTGGTGTAGCTGAACATATGACAATAGATTACTATTGTGATTTGATAAAACATATCAAAGATGAACATGATATTTGTTTACATGCTTTATCACCTGCAGAGGTATATCAATCATCAAAAATCTCAGGTATTCCTACATATGATGCATTAAAACAATTAAAAGATGCTGGAATGGATACTATGACTGGTGCATCAGCAGAAATATTAGTTGATTCTGTAAGAAAACAGATATGTCCAAATAAATTATCTTCTGCAGATTGGACTCGTGTAGTAAAAGAAGCACATGAACTTGGAATACCCACTACTTCAACAATTATGTATGGTAGTATAGAAACATGGAAAGATAGAATAGAGCACATGTTTTTATTAAAAGAAATACAAGAAGAAACCCATGGTTTCACAGAGTTTGTACCTTTAACATTTCTTAATGATAATAATGAATTAGGTAAAATATCTAATGGTGCTACAGGTATAGAAGATCTTAAATTACATGCTTTAGCACGAATAATCTTTGGAAAAGTTATACCTAATATTCAAGTATCTTGGGTAAAATTAGGTTTAAGAATGACACAAGTCGCATTGACTTGTGGAGCTAATGATATTGGTGGAACAATGATAGAAGATAAAATATCAGTAGCTGCTGGATCAAATTATGGTGAATATTTACCTGTTGAAAAAATTGATAGTCTAATTAAGGATATTGGTAGGATACCTCAAGAAAGAACAACAAAATATGAATTATTATAAATATCCTTTTATTTTTTTTTGAATACTTATTTTCTGAATATTAAATTTATTATTATTAAAAAAATAGAAAAAGTAATGGGTAATTAATATTATTTTTAGTTTTTAAGCATTTTGTTACGTTCTTGTGATGTTAATTCGGATACAATATTTTTAGGTTCGCCCTGTTTTAATAGTTTACCATCTCTCATAAGAGCTGCTGTATCACAACATTCAAGTACAAAATCCATATCGTGTGAGATTATAACAAATGTTTGATCTAATTCTTCTCGAGCATTTAATATTGATTCAGTTACATGTCTTCGAGTAATCGGATCCATTGTACCTGTTGGTTCATCTAATATTACTATTGTTGGTTCTTTAATCAATACTTGTGCTATTGCAACACGATGTCTTTCTCCTCCACTCATTTGATCAGGATATTTTGTAAGTAATTTAGATGCTTCTTCTTCTTTAAAACCTACAGCAGTCAATACATGTAAAGATTTCATTTTTGCAAATTCAGAAGGTAAATCTAGACTAATAGCATCAGTTAAATTTCCAAGTATATCTTTATATGGATATAAACTGAAATCTTGATGTAATAATCCTATATGTGGTGTTACACGACCTCTAAACATTGGTCCTTTTTTAGTCATATCTATCCAATCATCACCTAAGCGTATTTCAATTTTTCCTTCACTTGGTTCTATAAGTCCAGCTATAAGTTTAGATAATGTTGTTTTTCCAGCACCACTTAATCCAACTACACTTGCTATTTCTCCTTCATTGATTGTAAGAGTAACACCATCAACAGATTTTACTACTCCACGTTCTACTGAGAAATAATATTTTTTAAGATCTTCCATTTGTATTAAGGGAGCTCCAATTTCAACTTCTTCGTGTTTTTTAGGTTGTGGTATTTCATCAATGAATTTTTCCACAATTTCTTTTGGATCTCCTTCTCTTTTTATTTGGCCATCTTCTAGCCATACTACTCTATCAGATAAATCTTCAATTACTTCTGGCCAATGTGAATTTAATATCATGGTGATATCTTTTTCTTTTATACCCTTAAGTAATGCGTCATGTAATAAATCTGCTGTTTTAGGGTCTAATGTTCCTGTTGGTTCATCAGCTAAAAATAACATAGGATTTTTTGCAAGTTGTCTAGCAAGTACAACACGTTGTTTTTCTCCTCCACTTAAATCACGTGCAATATGTGTTATTCTGTGTTCCATATGTATCATTTTTAGGAGGGATATTGCTTTATTGATATTGTCTTCATCGTTTTGATCTTCAAAAGATTTCATTATATTTTCAATTACACTATCTTCTTCATATAATGCAAATGTTCTTTGTAACATTATTGAAATTCTTCTTTTTATTGCTGCAAAGTCATCTCTTGTAGAATGCCATAAATTAATTTCTCTATCAACTAATTTTGATTTACCACATTGGCATGTTTCTCCTACTTTTGATGGTATTTCAACTTTTAAACATGTAGGACACATGGCTACGTGATAAATTATGTCTCCTTCATCAGGTTTATATTCTGGAATTCCTCTTAGCATATTTAATAGAACAGATTTTCCAGATCCACTTCTTCCAAGTATACCTAATACTTCCCCTTCATTTATACTTAGATTAACGTTTTTAAGTACGGGTTCATTTTCGAATTTTTTTGTGACATTTCTTACTTCTATAAATTTCATTATTTTGTCCGCCTTTTCGGTTTTCCTATTATTATTAAAGGTGATTATATTATTTTTTAATTATTATTGTGTTATTATACTGTTTGATTTCCTATATTATTATAATATTTTTTCAAAAGATATAAACTTATATATTACAGTGTTAATATTTTTTAAGTAGAAACTGTCTTTTTTTTAAAAAAATTGTTCATTATTTATACCGATTTATAATTATTTATCATAAACTTTTTATGTCATATAGTGTATATATATTAAATAATATTAGGAATTTAAAATTTATATTATCAAAATTTATTAATGTGAATAATTGATATTTCTTTTTTGTTAAATGGATCAAATTGTTAAATACATTAAAATAATATTGAGTTATAAAAGTGAACTTCCTATTTTAAAAAAAATATAATGGATGTTGTTAAATGCTTACATCAGTACAAAAAGAAATACTTCAATGTTTAATTAATTTGTATAGGGAAACAAAATGTACTTCTGTGAAAGGAGAAAATATAGCGGAACTTATGAACAGAAATTCCGGAACTATACGAAATCAAATGCAAGCATTACGAAGTTTAGGATTAGTTAAAGGTGTTCCAGGTCCACGTGGTGGTTATAAACCTACATTAGAAGCTTATCAAACTTTACATATTAAAAATGATCCTTGTGATATACAGGTACCTATAATGATTAATGGAAAACCTGTGTGGGATATAACCGTAAATAAAATAGAGTTTACTAGTATATTACAACCAGGAGATTGTGAAGCTACTCTATCTATATTAGGTGACATAAAACAATTAGATCTTGATGATGAAATAAGAATAGGTCCTACACCAGTTAATAATTTAATGGTTGAAGGAGTAATTGTTGGCCGAGATGATATGGATAATGTATTACTAGTAAAGACAAGTAATATTCATAGTATTCCAAAAATGAAAGTAAATGAAATAGCCACAACAGATGTTATTTTATTAAAACCTACTATGAAAGTAAAAGAAGTAGCAAAAATATTATATACAAATAAAATAAAATGTGCACCTGTAGTAGAAAATGAAGAAATAGTTGGAATATTCACATTATCTTTATTGGCTAAAGCTGTTTCTGAAGAAAATTATGATGTTGAAATAGAAAAATATATGAGTAAACATGTTATAACTGCACGAGATAATATTACATTAATTAGAGCTATTGAAATAATGCGAAAAAATGAAATTGAAACATTAACACTTGAAAATAAAGGTGAAATATCTGGAATTATTTCAATAATTGATATTTTTGATCAATTAGCAGTATTAAAATAAATATTTATAAATACAATTATTAATTGATAATAGTCAACACCAATTATAGATAATGGATATAATTTCATTTATCTAAACTTTTTTTTTAAATTTAAATATAATTTAAAAATATAATATTAATAAAATAGGTTGTAGTTATTGAATACTATTTTTTTAAACTAGGACTTTAAAGAAATTATATTAATAGGAGTTAATCAATTGAAAGTTAAACAAGTAAAAATTACAGAAAACATGACAGTATCAGAATTTATGGATGAATTAAGAGAATCTGGGGGGTTAGGTGCTGGAAGATTATCAAAAGCTAGTGATATATTTTCTAATGCAATAAAAGATCCTGATACTAAAATATTTTTAAGTATAGCTGGACCTATGATACCTGGTGGATTAAGAACTGTAATTAGAGATTTAATAGCAAAAGGATATGTAAATTTAGTTATATCTAGTGGTGCTAATCTTACACACGATCTTGTAGAATCTTTTGGTGGAAATCATTATAGGGGAATTAATGCTGATGATGAAAAATTACAAGAAATGGGTATAGGTAGAATTGGAGATGTTTATACTAAATCTGATGATTTTGAAGTATTTGAAGAAGAGATACAAAAAGTATTTGCTAAAGTAAATGAAAAATATACAAAAATTTCTATTAAAAACTTTTTACATGAAGTAGGATTAATAGTAAATGATGATAATTCAATTCTCACTACTGCAGCAAAAAATAATGTACCTATTTTTGCTCCAGGATTGATAGATTGTATGATTGGTTTACAATTATGGATTTATTGTCAAGATCATGATTTTACAATTAGTGCAGTTGAAGATATGAATGATCTATCTGATTTTGTATATGGAACTAAAAAAGTTACAGCATTTATGTTAGGTGGAGGATTACCAAAACATTATACATTAGCTTCTAATATCCTAACTGGTGGAATTGATGCTGGTATACAAATAACACTTGATCGTAGTGAAGGTGGAAGTTTAAGTGGAGCTCCATTAGAAGAAGCAAAATCATGGGCTAAAGCAAAATCAGGATCAAATCTTGTGACAGTAATAGGTGATGCTACTGTATTGTTCCCATTAATTGTAGCAGATGCAATTAGTAAAGTTAATGATAGCTAAGTAGTATAGGCTGGTTAAATGTTAACAGAGGCGATTTGTTATTCTTTGTCTGGGTTTTTTATGAAATTGTCTGATGAAGGAATGGATAAAGAAAAAAATATGCTATTTGCTATATTGATGGGTATTTTATGTGCCGCATTTGTATTATATATTTCAACAAAAAGTGGAGATGCAGCATGTATCTTTATTAGTATCCTTGTAGGAAACTTCCTTGCACATAAAGTTGATTCTATTAATCATATAATAACTGCAATAATATTTGTAGTTTTATTGTTTATATTAGGGATTCCTTCATTTAGCGTATATGCATTGATTATTTGTACTATTGCAGCAATTGTAGATGAATGGGGAAATGATATTTCAGATAAAAATGAAGAAAATAAAAAAAATTTAATTCTTTCTAATTCAGAAAAAGTATATATTTATTTTTTCAAATATCGTTGCATGCTTAAATTAGCTGTTTTATTATTATCTATTTTAGGATTGATTGCAGGGTTGTATCCAAATTCTGTTTTAGGAGGAATACAATTATTTGAACCATTAACAATTATATACTTTTGTTTATTTGATATTTTTTATGAAATAGCAAATTCAGTCTTTGATAGAATTTATAAACCCTTCAAGAGTTTCTCTAGGTGAATCTGAATTATAAATACTTCTACCAATAATTGCACCATTAGCATATTCTAAAGTAGATTTTGCATTACCCCCTTGAACTCCAACACCGGGTGAGATGATAGTAGCATCTTTACCTACTATTTCTCTTATTTTTTTAAGTCTATCCAATTTCGTTGCAGGTGCTACATAGTTATTTATTTCTAATTCATGACCCATTTGAGCTATTTCTTCTGAAACAGGTTTTAAGAATTTATCAGCTCCGGGATGTGACATTTCAGTTAATAAGAAAATATCTTTATCTAATTTTTCTGCTGTATCTTTACAAGCTAAAACACTATCTTTTCCTGTGAATCCATGTACTATTATTGCATCTGCTCCTCTATTTAATGTAGTTTTTACTATTTTTTCATTCGTTGCAGGAATATCGGCAACTTTAAAATCTGCTATTATTTTAACATCAAACTCCTTTTTTATAGAAGTGATAATTTCAGGACCTTCAGCTAAAGTTAAAGGATATCCTATTTTTATGGTATCTAAGTAATCTGTAGTTTCATTTAATATATTATAAGCTTTTTCTTTATCTTGTACATCTAATGCTAATATTATTTTATTTTTTATTATCATAATTATACATTTTAGTATATAAAGTAAAAATATTTTATTATTACTTTTTTTAATTATTTTATTGTTTTTTATTACTTCTTGTTTTTTATTGTTTTTTTCATTTTTTTAATTAATTAATTAATTTTGTTTAATAATAAAAATTACTTGTGTTACTATTTCTAATTTATAATTCAATTTAAATTAATAAAATTACAATATGTTTAAATATTACTTGAAAGAAAATAATAATCATTATTTTATTATGATAGTTATGTTATTCTTATTAGTAATAAAATAATATAAATCATATTTAGATAAGTATTATATTAAAATATATAACAAACAGATCAGGATCAGTTATATAATTAATAATGGGGTAATGCTTTTAAGTATGAAAAAATTAATCAAATCGGAGGAACTAGAACATGCATATTATGGAAGGATATTTACCTCCAGAATGGTGTTTAGTATGGTACATAGTAGCAATACCTGTAGTAATATGGGGTATTAAACAAATCAAAGATGTAACTGCAGAAACTGATGCATCAAAACCATTACTCGCACTTTCAGGAGCATTTATCTTTATTTTATCTTCATTAAAAATGCCTTCAGTAACTGGTAGTTGTTCTCACCCTTGTGGTAATGGTTTAAGTGCAGCATTATTTGGACCAGCAGTAACATCAGTTTTATGTGTAATAGTATTAGTATTCCAAGCTTTACTATTAGCACATGGAGGTTTAACTACATTAGGAGCAAATACAGTATCAATGGGTATAGTCGGACCATTTTTAGGTTACTTGGTCTGGAAAGGAATGAGAAAAGCTAATATTTCACCAGCTATTTCAATATTCTTTACAGCATTCGTTGCTGACTTTATGACTTATATAACCACATCAGTGGAATTAGCAGCAGCTTTCCCATTACCAAACTTTGGTAGTGCATTCCTTACTTTCATTGCAGTATTCGCTGTAACACAATTACCTTTAGCAATAGCAGAAGGTGTATTAACAGTTGTAATATTTAACTATATCTTAAAAGAAAGACCAGATATACTTTTAAAATTACACGTAATCAATGAAAGTGATGTAAAACAAACAGATAATATAGCACAAGGAGCAAATTAAGATGGTTGACTGGAAACAAATAGGATTATTAATAGTCGTAGTCGTCTTATTAGTAGCACCATTGGTATATTATAACGGATCTACTGATTCAACAGCTGGAGCATTTGGTGGTTCAGATGACCAAGGTTCTGATGCTGTTACTCAAGTAGACCCATCATATAAAATATGGGCACAACCTATATGGGAACCACCTAGTGGTGAAATAGAAAGCTTTTTATTTGCTTTACAAGCAGCTATAGGAGCTATTATTATAGGTTATGTATTTGGTAGATGGCATGGGGCTAATATCGAAAGAAAAAGAAGATCAAAATAAAAATTAATTTAAATAAATTAAAAATACAATAAATGGATAAAGGTGTGTAAAATGTCAATATTTGAAGATACAATGGATCACTTTGCAGCAAATAACCCATTAACCGATGTTAATATATATTATAAGGTATTGTTTGCATTAGTTACAATGATTATCAATCTATTTGCACAATCACCCATTATCCCTACTATTGTTTTTATGTTCATTTCGTATCTAGTATTATTCAAGGCAGAGATAATTAAAAGTTTTTATGCTAAATTTATGTCAGTGCCTTTTATTTTTGGATTTATCTCGTTTGTCTTTATGGCATTCTTTATTGGTACTGGACCTCATATATTTGAATTAGGTATATTCGGATGGGGAGTTACAGTAGATGGTTTTAATAGAGGTATACTTGTATTAGCTAAAACCATGGGTGGATTTTCATGCTTAGCATTCTTAGTACTTACCACTCCAATGAATAGATTATTTGGTATATGTAGTGATATTAAAATTCCACAAATAGTTACTGATTTAGCAATATTGATGTATAGATATATATTCCTGTTCTTTGATGTTACTTTAAACATATATCATTCACAAAGAACAAGACTTGGATATCAAGGATATATGAATTCTTTTAAATGTTTAGGAACATTAGCTGGTATGGTATTTATAAGAACATGGGAACAAGGAGAAGGAGCTTATGATGCATTAGCTTCTCGTGGATATGATGGTGAAATTAAATTACTTGGACATCATGATTCAGTTCGTGATATTTCAAATGTACAAATAACATTACTTGTTGTATTTGAAGCATTAGTGATAATAGGAACAATAGCAACAGGTACTATTAATATATTATAAAAATTAAATAACATGGTAAAGAATAATTTAATTAATTTATTTAATTAAAATATTAGCAATAATAAATCTACAATAAGAATAGGATAAAGGAGTTTAATATGAATATTTTAGAAGCTAAAGACATAATCTATAATTATCCTGATGGAACTAACGCACTTAGAGGTATAAATTTAAAACTTGAAGAAGGAAAAATGATGTCACTTCTTGGACCAAATGGTGCAGGTAAAAGTACTTTGTTTTTACATTTTAATGGCATTATAGAACCAACTTCTGGTGAAATATTAATAGAAGGAGAACCTCTTAAATATGATAAAAAAAGTTTGATGGAAGCTAGAACAAAAGTAGGTATAGTTTTCCAAAATCCTGATGATCAATTATTTGCACCAACAGTTATGGAAGATGTTGCTTTTGGTCCAATGAATATGGGATTACCTGAAGAAGAAGTAATTAAAAGAGTTAAAGAATCTTTAGAAAAAGTAGGGATGGCAGGTTTTGATACTAAAGCACCTCACCATTTAAGTGGAGGTCAAAAGAAACGTATTGCTATTGCAGGTATTTTAGCAATGAAACCTAAGATAATGGTTTTAGATGAACCTACTAGTGGACTTGATCCAAAAGGTGCATCAGATATTATGAAACTTTTGTATGATCTTAACAAAGAAGGTATGACTATTATTATTTCTACTCATGATGTAGATTTAGTACCTTTATATTCAGATACTGTTAGTGTATTAAGTAAAGGTACAATTTTAGAAAATGGAACTTGTGAAGAAGTATTTGGTAATATTGAGTTAATAAGAAAAGCTAATCTAAGATTACCACGTATAGCTCACTTATTTGAAATATTGGATAAAGAAGATGGTGTAATGTTTGAAAAAGAACATTTATATCCTTTAACAATAGGTCAAGCAAGAAAAGAAATTAGACTAAGAGAAGAATCAAAATAAATTAATGTTTTTTATTAAAAATAGCATTTTAAAATAAGGAAGTAGGAAAAAAGGGAAATAATTGTATATACTATTTTTAATTATTTACCTTTTATAATTCATTTACATTTATTGCATGCATTGCACAGCTAGTTGTGCAGAATCCACACCCTAAACACTTTTTATCGTCTACTGTTATAGACCAATTATTATCAAAGCTAATTGCATGAACAGGACATAATGATATACATTCACCACAGTCAATACATTTATCATTATCTTTTTTTACAACGTTTTTTATAGTTTTAATTGTAACTTGTTGACTTTCTAGATAAGTGGTTGCTTCATCTACTTCATTTCCTGTTATTTCAACAAGCATCTTTCCTTGTTCTGGTGATATATCTGCTCTTAATATGTTAAATTCTAAATCGAATTTTTTTATTAGTTTTGATATAACATTTTCATCCATTTTTCTTGGTGAAAAATATAACCATGATTTCATTATTAATCATCTCGTTTATATTTAATAAATCCTCTTATAATTCTTTATTTATTCTTTTTTAGATATACTCTGGAGATATCTTCAACTGTTAATAATGCTTTGACATGATTATTTTTGTCAATAATAGGTATACCAGATATATCATTTTTATTTAATCTACGTCCAACAACTGCTATAGATTCATCTTCAAATGCTGTTATGATAGATGATGTCATTATTTTGGATAATTCATTAATATTTTTAGCTACTGCTCTTGCAATATCCCATGAAGTTACTATACCTAATAACTCATTATTATCATTTACTACGGGGATGTGATTTATACCATTTTTAACTAGTTTATCAGCAACATCTTGAAGATCATCATTGATTTTTACAGTTACTAATTCTTTTTTAGCTTTGACATCTTTTACTAAAATTGTTTTTTTAGTTAGTGGTTTTTGTACACAACCAGATGATTTTAATCTGCTTACTGGTTTTGATAGATGGAATTCATTATCTTGAATCCATGATTTAAGAATTTCTGCTATTTCTTTTGATTTTTTATAAGAAGATAATGATGATGTTGGTACGTCATTTCCATTAATTTCTATTGAACCAGATCTTAGTTGTGCATAATTGGTTCTTGTAATCACAGGTCTACTTCTTTTTGGAGTTCCATAATCTACCACATCACAAATTATATCTTCATCTTTTATAGCTGTATATTGAGCTATTTTTTCATTTAAAATTGGTATTGGGATTCCAATTCCTACATATAATGTTGATCCATATTTTTGCATTGCAGCAGCATGAACATATTCTGGATCCATTTCTTTCATGTCTCCAGTAACCATAAGGGTACCTGCACCAGTAGTTGGTACACCTTTATATCTTTCTACATCTGTTTCATGTTGTGTTCCTTCTCTTACTATTTGTCCTTGTGCTCCACAAAGGAATATATTTGTTCCTGAACCAATAGTTTCAAAATAAGGATCATTTAACAAAGGACTTAATCCACCAGCACTTGAAAATGTTACATTTTCCATATTTGGTAATAGTGTTCCCATGTATGTTCTAATTATTTCATCAGTACTATTTGTTGCTGCAGCATAGTTTTGATAACAATTTCTAGGATTTAACATTATTGCATCGTTTAAATCATCAATTGTTATTTTTGTATGTAATTTTTTTAATGGATAACAATCAGTTCCATAAGCTTCTGCTATTAAATCAATTTCTTCTCCTTTAATTAAATCTTCAATGACATGAGCTCCACCGTAATTCTCCATAATAAATGGATCTTCATTAACTTGTCCAGCTCCAATAAAAGCATCAACAGCAGCTAAACCTGAATAAGCATTTACATTATTTAAAAGTGTTCTACTTATTTTAATTGGTGGATCTGAATGTCCAAAATTTAATATTGCTCCAGAAGAACACATTGCACCAAAGGTTCCTGTTGTTACAACATCCACTTGTTCAGCAGCTTTTTCTACTCCAATATCGTCTACTATGTCGGACATTTCAAGAGCAGTTACAACTACTGCATCTTCATCTGATATTTTCTTATTTATTTCTTCTATAGTTTTCATATACCTGCTATACCCCCGTTTAATGGTGGTTATACTAATTAAAAATATTATTATTATTATTTTAAAAGGTTCTACTAAATGTTAATGTATTTTTTTGTATTAATTTATAATTATTTTTAAATGATAATTTTCATTAACTTAATAAGAACTTGTATATTATAATTATTTATATAGAAATATTTCATCTTCATCATTATAAAATATTATTAAATAAATTATACAAAATATATATTATTGCTTAATTAAAATACAAAAAAATTTGATTTTTACAATTTATTTTTATTTATGAATAATAGTTATGTATTGTAACATAATTTTTAAAATACAATATAATTTTAATGCACTTATTATCACATTAATTAAACATTAGCCATATATTAAAGAAAATATTAGAAATTTAAGGAGGATAACACATGATAGAAAATGTAGATATTGATAAATTACAGTCAATACTTAAAAAACTTGGAGAAAAAACAGAGTATGCTGATATGCGTATAGGAAGTTCAAAAAATAACTCCATAGTAATGAAAGATAGTAAAATTGATAAAATTGACACAGGTGTTGATTTTGCGATAGGGATTAGAGTATTACATGATGGAGCATGGGGTTCAGCATTCACAACACAAATTGATAAAGTACAAGAAATAGCAGATAAAGCATTGTTATTATCAAGTCAATTGGATAGTGATGTTGAATTAACAGAAGCAAATCCACATGAAGATATAGTAAAATCTAAAGCAAAACTTAATATTGATGATGTGCCTATTGAAGAAAAAACTGAACTTATGAAAGAAGCAGATAAAGCAGGACACATTGATAAAATAACTAGTGTAAGTGTAAACTATTCTGAAGCTGAATCTACAAATATATTAATTAGTACTGAAGGAACTAATATAACAACTGAAAACAATAGAGTAGCCATGTTTATGAATTCAGTAGCTTCTAATGGTGAATTAATACAAATAGGTCATAAAAGTGTTGGTGGAGTAAAAGGATTTGAATTAATCCAAAATACTGATTTAGAAAAATTTGGAAGAGGAATATCAGAAAAAGCAATAAAATTATTGGATGCTAAAACCCCACCTTCTGGAGATTTTCCAGTAATTTTAGATCCTGATTTATCTGGTGTATTTATACATGAAGCATTAGGTCATGCATCTGAAGCAGATTTAATACTACAAAATGATTCTATATTAAAAGGAAGATTAGGTGATAAAATTGGATCTAATCTTTTAACAGTAGTTGATGATGCTAGTATGGATGCATTTGGGTATTATCCATATGATGTAGAAGGTACAAAAACTGAAAAAAATGTGCTTGTTGAAGATGGTGTTTTAAAATCTATTTTAAGTTCTCGTGAGACAGCTAAAAAATTAGGTCGAGAATCTAGTGGAAATGCACGTTCATCCATAAAAGATCAACCTATAGTACGTATGAGTAATACTTATATTCAACCAGGTGAATTATCTTTTGATGAATTAATTGAAGATATGGATGATGGAATTTATCTTAAAGGATCACGTGGAGGTCAAGTAGATACAGGAAAAGGAATATTCCAATTTAATGCAGTAGAAGCTTATATTATAGAAAAAGGTGAATTAAAAGATGAGTTACGTGATGTATCATTATCTGGTAGTACACTTGATATAATTAATAATATAACTGGTGTAGGATCTGATCTTGATTTAGGTGTAGGTTTCTGTGGAAAAGATGGTCAAACAGCACCTGTAAGTACTGGGGGTCCTCATGTTCGAGTAAGTAAAGCTACAGTGGGTGGTGCTCAATAAAATGTCAGAAATTAATATATTAAATAAAGATGAGCAACAGTTATTACTTAAAATAGCAAGGGATAATATTGATGCTTTTTTAGTCTGTGACGATTATGAGGTACCTGATAATTTACCTGCAATTTTTCATGAAAATTTAGGTGTTTTTGTAACATTAAATAAGAATAATGCTTTACGTGGTTGTATTGGATATCCAAATCCTATAAAACCATTGATTGAAGCTGTTCTTGATGTATCTGTTTCTGCAGCTGTAAGTGATCCACGTTTTGCATCAGTTGTGCCTGACGAAATGGAAGATATACAGTTAGAGATAAGTGTATTATCAAAGCCTAAATTAGTAGAAGTAAATGATTATATGGAATATCTATCAAAATTAACTGTTGGTGTTGATGGTTTAGTAATGGAAAAAGGATATCATAGTGGATTACTTTTACCACAAGTACCAATAGAACAAGAATGGGACATACAAGAATTTCTTGAGAATTTATGTTATAAGGCTGGTTTACCTTATGGTTCTTGGAAAGATAAAGATACTAAAATATATAATTTTCAAGCACAAGTATTCCATGAATAAAACTAACAATAAACAACAATATATATATTATAAATAGAGGGAAGTTGATATAAAATGAAATTACCGAACATACCAACACCTGATGAAATAATTGATAAAGGATTTAACCGTGCAAGTAGAGCAGCATCAAAAGTTCGAAGTTCAAAATTACATCGTAGAGTGAAAGGAAAAAGAATAGAAGAAGTACGTGTGCAAACCGCATGTGATACAATAAATAGTACATTTGAAACAATAATTATAGGAACACCTATGATAGAAGATTTACCAGAATTTTATCAAGATTACATTGATATTGTTGTTGGAGTAGATCAATATAAACATTCATTAGGTGCAGTTTACTGGGCAATGGGTGTATTAAAACAAATAGATTCACAGTATACTTCCCGTATCAGAAAATCAGATTCAAATACTGCAATGGAAATAAGAAGAGAAGCATTTGGTCGTATTGCTTCAGTAGTTAATAGGATTGAAAAAGAATTGGATTTCTTAGATTTTGCTAAAAGAACTCTAAAAAACATGCCTAATATTAATTTTAGTGCAGTAAGAGTTGTAATAGCAGGATTTCCAAATGTTGGTAAATCAACACTTCTTAGAAATATTACTAATGCAAGTCCAAAAGTTGCAAATTATCCATTTACAACACAAGGTTTACAAATTGGTAACTATGAAATGCATTGGAGACAATATCAAATTATAGATACTCCTGGTTTGCTTGATAGGTCTATAAATGATATGAATGATATTGAATTAAATGCAATTGCTGCTTTAGAACATCTTGGAAACATAATTATATATATATTTGATCCATCAGAAACATCTGGTTATTTATTAGAAAATCAATATTTACTATATAAAGAAATTAAAAAAGTATTTAAAACACCAATGATTTGTTTATTTAATAAAACTGATTTACTAGATAATGATGATAAAATAAAAGAATATTCTGAAAAGATTGAGGATCCTATATTTAAAACAAGTATACACGATGAAAGTGAAGTAGAAAACATTAAAAAATTAATTCAAGAGATTGGAAAAACCTGTGAAACTGAAGAAAATTATAATATAGATTAATCTTAATATTGGGTCTTTATCTTCTATGGTAGTTAAATAGGGGTTTATTAAGAAATTAAAATAATATGGAAATGTTTATTAATTAGGAAGTTTATTAATAAATTAGGATATTAAATATTAAATTAATTAAATTAAATGAAAATAGAATTATTGATTAATGATTATTAAAAAATTTATACAATTAACGAGTTGATTTAAAATGGCAGATATAAACGTTGAAACAGAAGAAAAAATCGAAGAAACAGAAGAAAAAGTAGAAGAAGAAGAAAAAACAGAAGAAACAAAAGAAACAAAAGAAGAAGAAACAGAAGAAACAGAAGAAGATCCAGAATACAAAGTCTATGGAAAAGCAACAGAAGAAGAAACAAAAAATATGGCCGAAAAAATGTTTAATGATGTTGTTGAAACATTAAAATTAAAACAAGATGATTGGAATAAAACAATTAATGATTACAGGACTAATAAACCATCTGTAGATTTATTAGAATATGATGATAAATTTGTAATAAAAATGGATTTACCACGAGTTACAAAGGAAAATGTTTCAATTAAAATGTCAGCAGATGCAGTAGATATAATAGTTAATTTCCCTGATGAACTAGCTGCTGATGAAGAAGTTAAAGTTCTTAAAAAAGAAAGATGTTGTGGTGAAACTAAAAACATTGTATTATTACCATCTGAAGTAAATGTTAATGAAGTAAAAGCAACTTTTACTGAAGGATTACTTAATTTAGATCTTCCTAAAGTAAAAGCTTCAAAAGTTGATGTTGAAATAGATTAAACTTAATTTATTCAACTAATCTTCTAACAATACTTTTTCTTTTTTTTTACATTTTTACTTAAACTGATAATATTTGAATAATTAATTTTTTTAAAAATAAAAAGTGGTATTTTATGAAACCGTATGTGATATTGATAGGTAGTGCATCTGGAATTGGTAAGTCAACAATAGCTTCAGAAATAGCTAAAAAATTAGGGATAAAATATGTTATGGAAACTGATTTTATTCGAGAAATTGTACGTGGCATAATAGGATCAGATTATGCACCAGCATTGCATAAATCGTCGTATGATGCGTATACAACTATTCGAGATCGTACTAATTATGATTCTGAAGAAAAATTGATAAAAGCTGGCTTTGAAGAACATGCTTCATTTGTAATGCCTGCAATAGAAAAGGTTATTAAAAGATCTATAAAAGATAAAGATTCAATAGTTATTGAAGGAGTTCATATTGTACCAGGTCAAATTAATTTAAAACAATTTCAGGATGATGCAAATGTTTATTGTTTTATTCTAACTGCAGATAAAAAAGTACATCAAGAACGTTTTATACAAAGAGCTATGAGAATAAAACGTGGTGGAGCTCAACTTGATTATTTTAAAGAAAATCGTATAATCAATAAAGATTTAGTAGAAAAAGCAACAATCAATAATATTCCTGTAATAAATAATGTTGATAAACATGAATCTATGACTCAAATATTAAGATACATTAATGAAACATGTCAAGAAGTATTTATGCAACATTCAATAGATAAAATGAAATTAGAGCATGATATTATAACAAAATATGATGGACGTATAACTGATATTTCTTATTATATTCCTGATTTTAAGGAACCATTAAAACGAAATGTTGATGATTATGATAATGAAGAAAATTCAAATAAATTTATTGATTCAATAAATAAAGATGTAGAACAAAAAGAATCTTTGGAAATATTATACCGTATGTCAAATAATATTCATAGCCATCATATATGTGCACCGGATAAAGATAGTTTAAATAAAATAATTAATGAATTGAAAGAAAATAATTTAATATACGAAAATGTAAATAAACTAGAATAAAATAAAATTCATTATAAATAAATACAGAAAAAAAGATATATATTTAAAAATATATTATTATATAAGAGAAAATATTAGAAATATAAACATTAATTACTATTTAATTTTTTATTAAAATATACAAGAAGGGAGTTAAATCATATCATGATTGAAAAAAAATTATATCAAGAACAAGATAATGTAATGAAATCTGAATGTCCTGTTTGTGGTGGACATGATAGTTTAGAAATTACTAATAGAACTGATAATATTCCATACTTTGGAGATATATTAGAAACATCTGTGGTATGTAAAAAATGTGGATATACTAACTCAGATAACATATGTCTTGAACGTAAAGATCCAATTAAATATATTCTAGAAATAAATGATACAAAATTAAATACAAGAATAGCAAAATCACAGTCAGCAACAGTTACAATACCTGAATTAGGGTTAAAAGTAGAACCAGGACCAAAATCACAGGGATATGTCTCAAATGTAGAAGGAATACTTAGTCGATTTGAAGATGCTATATTACGTGCATTAACATTATACTCTGATGATGATAAAGATACAGAAGATAATGCAACGTATCTTATGCAACGAATAAATAATATTAAAATGGGCGAATTAACAACAACATTAGTAGTAGAAGATCCTTTCGGACACAGTGTTATAGATGATGAAGATGCTATTAAAAGACCTTTAACTAGAGAAGAAGTAGAAAAATTACAAACGGGATATACAACTATTGATGAATAAATTTTGTATGATAAAATAGGAGGAAATAATTTTGGAAGATATAATAGATATTTTAGCAGAACGTTATAGTGTCAGAGGATATAAAGATAAATCTGTTGAAAAAGAAAAATTAGACAAAGTACTTAAAGCAGCTCAACTTGCTCCTACAGGTGTCAATAAACAAGCATTTAAAGTATATGTTATTGATGTTAAAAAACATGTTGATGAGCTTAAAGAGGTTGCAAAGTTTCCTTGGATGTTAGAAGCACCTTTAGTTTTATGCGTAGCTGTAAAACGAGCAGATGCATGGACTAGACCTTGGGATGGAAAACAAATTGCAGATATTGATGCAACAATTGTAATGGATCATATGATTTTAGAAGCAACTTCAATTGGTTTAGGTACGTGTTATATTGCAGCTTTTAAACGTTTAGCTTTAATTAAATTGTTAAATTTAAGTGATGAATATGATCCTATACTTTTAACACCATTAGGTTATCCTGATGCTGATCCAAGACCAACTGATCGTAAAAAGATTAGTGAATTAGTTGAATATATTTAATTTTTTTTATTTTTTTTGAGATTTTTTTCTTGGTTTATTTATTTTATTTATTATAAGAATATATAACAGTGTTAATAAATATGTAAATGATTTAAATTTTTTTTTATTAAAACGATATATTGAAGTATTTTTATTATTATTAAAGTAAATATTCTTTGATTCTTTTATAAAATGAATGATTTTAAATATTTTGTTTAACATACTATAATTTGAATCATGTTTATTTATATTTGTTTTATAAATCATTAGAAA
>CAYNSJ010000010.1:0-47285 GCA_964399835.1 uncultured Methanobacteriaceae archaeon
TTTGCATTGGATTTTTTAGCTTTTTTTTAACACCCAAAATATAACAATGTTAATTAATTATTTTTAGTTAAGCTTTTTTTAGTAATTTTTTATAATAAACTTTTTTTAGTTGTTTTTACATATAATATAATTAAGTGAATTATTTTAATTACATGGTAATTTTTTTATTTTAATGATTATTTTTTAATATTTAATCAAGTAGGATATTGTATAACTTTTTTTTGTATAGTTTTATCTTATCTATGTAATTTTTTTTAAATTTAATTTGGAGTTTGATAAATTATGTTATTTTTTATAGGTCTAGGTCTTTTTAGTGAAGATGATATTTCATTTAAAGGTTTTAAAGCATTGAGTAATGTTGATGTTATATATGCTGAGTTTTATACTGCTAAATTAATGGGTGGTAATATTGATAATCTTATGAGTAAATTTGATGCACCTTTTGTTACTTTAAAACGAGAGGATGTTGAAAATGAGAATATTGTTATTAAAAATGCTATGGAAAAGGATGTTGCTTTTGTTGTGGCTGGTGATCCTTTAATGGCTACTACTCATACTGAATTGTATGTAGAAGCTATTAATAAGGGTATTGAGACTCGTATTATACATGGTAGTAGTATTTTTTCTGCTGCTCCTGGTTTAGCTGGTCTTCAAGCATATAAGTTTGGTAAAACTACGACTGTTCCTTTTCCATCTGAGAACTTTTTTCCACATTCTCCCTATGATGCAATTAAGGATAATTTAAGTCTTGGTCTTCATTCATTGGTTTTACTTGATATACAAGCTCATAATGATAGATATATGTCTGTTAATGAAGCAGTTGATTATTTGTCAAAAGTAGAAGCTGAACGTGGTGAAGGTATTTTTTCTGATGATACTTTAGTTATTGGTATTGCTCAAGCTGGTAGTGAACATCCTATTGTTAAGGGTGGTACTGTTAAGGAATTGTTGAATTATGATTTTGGTGATCCTTTACATTGTATGATTGTTCCGGGTAATTTACATTTTATTGAAGCTGAGGCTTTATTAAGTTTAGCTGATGTTTCTCATGATTTATTAAAGGATTTTTTATAAATGTATTATTTATAGATAAATTATTTATTAATGTTTAATATATATAGATAATGAAGTAGTATTTGGCATGTAATTGGATGTTACAGTTTTTTTTGTAAAAATATAAAAATTCTGTTTTGACTGTCTTTTAGTCAGTATTTTTCACTGATTTGTTAAAGAAGGTTTCCAAGAAATGTATAAAGAAAATGATTCAATAGAATTTATTAAAGGTACTCATTTATCAGATGAGCTTTATAGAGATATTCGTTTTATTCGGGATAGTAGAACGTCGTTTTATGAGGTTATTTGTACTAAGATGGATGATACTGAGTGTCATGTTTATATTGGTTATGATGGTAGTGCAGCTCGTCGTACATATAACAGGATTGTAGCTAGTACATCTAGTAAATAAGTATTTTATAATAAATAATTTAATATATATTAATTACTTAACTCTTTTTTATTTTTTTTTTAATGAAGTGGTGTGTATTTATCTAAGTATTTTGGATATTTTTTATCAAGTATTCTTAGTGTTGTCATTGCTTCTGGACTTGTTGTTGCTCGTTGTTCAATTAAGTTTCGTAGTGTTTTATTTTTGATGTTTTCTTGTATTTCTTTTATTGTAAATTCTGC
Source organism: uncultured Methanobacteriaceae archaeon (assembly GCA_964399835.1). Lineage (GTDB taxonomy): Archaea > Methanobacteriota > Methanobacteria > Methanobacteriales > Methanobacteriaceae > Methanosphaera. Next base: position 1,687 of record CAYNSJ010000010.1, read on the forward strand.
TTGTTTTATGTTATCTTCTGTTAGGTTTTGGCTAATTTGATATTTTTCTTTTGGATAAATATTTGTGTTTGTCATTAAATTGTTATTTTTTGCTTCGTATATAGATCGACTTGTGTCAAATATGTCTATTCCAATGTAAGTTAAGAATGGCATGAGAGGTGTTATTGCAAATGGGAAGTATAATGCTGTTGTAGGTTTTATATTTTCTCTAGTTTTTATTATAATCTCTAACATTTTCTCTGGATTTCTTTGTAAGTCATCTGTATTTGCAAACATTAATGTAGAATATCCTATTTCTTCTAGTTTTTGTGCACAGTCTATTCTTAATTCTGGGTATTGTGCTCCTTGTATAATTGCAATTTTATTGGTATCTTCGTTTTCTGCTAATTCTATTGTTTTTTCAATATATTCTTTTGCAATACTTTCATGTATTTTAAATGGTGTTGGTACATCTTGTATTGTTTCTATTTTTTTGTAACTTAATAATGTAGGTGTAGTGATATTGTCTAATGTACCTAATCTTGCGGGTCCATCATGTGATTTAATTTTTATCATTTAAAATTATTCTCCTTTTTTTGTATATCTTTTTGTATATATAATATAATATATTATATGGACTCTTTTAAATAGTATCTATTACAGATCTATTTTTAATAAAATTTTTGGGAGGGTATATTTCATGGATTTTAAAATGATCAATGATTTTATGGATGATTTATTTCAAAGTTGGAAAGTAGTACCACTTTATTTATTACTAATTTATTTTGGTATTTCTATTGAACATTTTAATATTCAGCCATTAAGTTTTATTCTTGATACTTTATTTATAATTCTTGTTATTTGGAATTTTTGTAAACTTTATGGTATCAATAATAATAAGATAAATAATATGGCTTTTAAATTTCATAGTTTTTATTTATTATTAATGCCAATAATAGTTGGATCGTTTTTAACTATTGAGAATATAATGACTTTAAAACAGTTACTATTAGGATATGTTATAGCATTTGTTTTATCATTACTTTTAGCATATTTTTCTTTAATGAAGGTTTCAAGTAAAAGAAAGGTTGAAAAAATTTATTATAAAAAATCATTTCAGGTAATGTGTTATATTATATTATTGTTATTGGTATTCTTTGTTGGTGTTAGACAATACATTGATATTAGCTTTTCATTTGTATTATCTAGCTTGACAAGTGATCTCACAAGTTTCATCACATGTTCTTTGGCTTTAGTATTATTATTTGCAACATTATCATTATTAAGTTATACTTATGTAATAGCAAATGAGAATAATGTATCTTTAGGTTGTGATTGTATGTTGAAAAGTGGAAAGTATTTTTTTAAATCAACTATATTATCTATAGTAACATTATTTTTAATGTATATTTCAAGTACTTATTTAAATTACTTTGGTGATTTTTTAAGGTTAAACAGTATCTTAACTACTCATGCATTTAATGTTGGAATTATTTATTCTGCTTTATTGATAATGTCATTTTTGTCATTATTTTATTGTGTTATGACTGGTATTAGAGGTATAATGGTTAGTTCTAATGTGCTAAAAATTGGATGGCATATTGGTTAATTAATTTTTTATTTTTTTTGAATATTTTTTTGTGTTACCTTTTAGGTTATACAACTTGTTTTTTTTGAAACATTTATATACTAAATTATAAAAAACTATAATTAAGAAATTTATAAGAACAATATTGTGAATTTCTACAAGTTAAAATTAAAATATTTTAATATAAAAAAATTATTTACCAGCTGGATAAAATAAAAAAAATTATATTAAATAATTGATTATTATCCGTATTAATAAAACCCGATATCAAATTTATATTATAATATTAAGATTCTGTAAAATAGCAGAAATGATAAAAAAAACTTAAATTTTATCAATGGAGTGAAAAAATGACACTATTAAATGAAGATGAAAACTTAATAACTGCTGATAACGTAGATCTCGAATTTAAAGAAACAATTATGAAAAATGGTTCTGACTCATTAGCAGTATGTTACCAATGTGGTACCTGCTCAGGAGCATGTCCTTCAGGAAGAAGAACACCTTATATAATCAGACAATTAGTAAGAAAAGCATTACTCGGATTAAAAGAAGAAGTAATCAATGATGATAACATATGGATGTGTACCACTTGTTATGAATGTCAAGAAAGATGCCCACGTGATGTAAAAATCGTCGAAATTGTAAAAGCAATAAGAAACGTAGCAGCACACGAAGGACACATGGCATTAGCTCACAAAAAAACAGGTTCTTACGTTATAAAAACTGGTCACGGTGTACCAATTAACGATGCAACTAAACAATTAAGAAAAGAAATTGGATTAGATGAAATACCACCAACAACACATAAATATCCTGAAGCATTAGATGAAGTACAAAAATTAATTAAAGATACTGAATTTGATAAATTAGTAGGATACGATTGGTCTACTGGTACAGTAAAAGAATAGATGAGATAATTTAGGGAGGAAACATAATGAAATATGCTTATTTTTTAGGATGTATAATGAATAACAGATACCCAGGTATCGAAAAATCAACAAGAGTACTAATGGATAAACTCGGTGTAGAATTAGAAGATATGGAAGGAGCATCATGCTGCCCAGCACCTGGTGTATTTGGATCATTTGATAAAGAAACATGGGCAACCATCGCTGCAAGAAACTTAACAATTGCAGAAGATATGGGAGCAGATGTATTAACAGAATGTAACGGTTGTTTCGGTTCTTTACACGAAGCTAATCTTTTATTAAAAGAAGATGAAGAATTTGAAGGTAAAGTAAACAGTTCATTAAAAGATATTAACCGTGAATTTAAAGGAACAACAGATGTAAGACACTTTGCAGAAGTATTATACAACGACATAGGTTTAGATAAAATTTCCGAATTATTCGAAAAAGAATTAAACTTAAAAATCGCTGTACACTACGGTTGTCACTTCCTTAAACCTAGTGAAGAACTCGGTATAGACAATCCTAAAAATCCTAAAATACTCGATGAACTTGTAGAAATCACTGGTGCAAAATCTGTACCATACACAGATAAAATGATGTGTTGTGGAGCAGGTGGAGGTCTAAGAGCAAGAGACTTAGATGTAACAACCAGTTTCACCAAAGAAAAACTCGATAACATGGAAAAAGCAGGAGTAGATGCAATTATAGATGTATGTCCTTTCTGTCACTTACAATTTGATGTAGGACAAAAAGAAGTTAACGAAAAATACGGAACAAACTTCAACATACCTGTATTACACTTAGCTCAATTATACGGATTAGCAATGGGATTATCTGCTGAAGATGTAACTTTAGATAAACAAATAGTTGATCCATCAGCAATGTTAAAACAAATGGACACTCCAATTGCAGAAGAAGCAAAAGAATAATTTTATTATTCAAGGATATAACAACATGTTATATCCCTTTATTTTTTTTAAGCCCCACACAAAAATAAGAACCTCTTTTTTTAAAAAAATCAATTTTCCAAGTAATTAATTATAAAATAACTACTTATAAAAATATAATTAAAATATTTATTATACAAAATTATTATTAAATAAATAACAAATTAAATAATGTTAAAGAAAAAATAAAATAAAAAAAAATTATAACAAAAAAAAATAATTATTATAAATATGGAGTGATAAAAATGCAAAAATTTAAAGTTGAATTAATAGGAGTATTTACAAAAAAAGACATGCCTGATGAATATGAATCTTTTGTAAGTTATAAAGCAAATATGGATAATATAGAATTAACTGATGATATAAAATTTGCAATAGTAAAAATATCCGATACAATGTGTTTCCATGTACTCTTCTTAGACTTATATGATAATTTAGAGGAAATAGATAAAGAGTTAGAAGAATCATTAGATGGTAAAATATACAATTATAACACAAGAAAAATAATGGAAGGACATCTTAATGCCAACAAATAACACTCAAGAACCATTTGATCAAAGATGGTTGGTTTTGGATCATTTATTAAAAGATTTAAATAAAAATTATGATATACCAAAAGAAGCAATTGAAAATTTACAAATGGCAAAAAGTGTTATAAATTATTATAAAGAAGATCCAACAGATCCTTTACGATCAAAAGAAGTAGGAAGAATAGATTCTTATCTTAACGGTTCTGAAGAAATATTACTTAATATAGCTGAAGATTGTGGAACTGAATATATAAAAAAATGGACACAAAAAATGATAGATGCAGCTCAGGGAAAAGAGGTATATGAATACAAACCATTAAAATCAAAATTTATTCCTGGAATGCCTGCAAACTTTGACTTTGTAAGATTTAGTTTCCAAAAACCAATGCCTGAAGAAAGATTTTATGAAATCTGTGAATATGAAAATGTGATCATTGAATTTGATGATGATCAAACAATATTTGTATTTGGAGAAAAAGATAATATACAAAGTAGTCTTCAAGAAATGGCATCATTTTTTACTGAACAAATGGATGAGTAAGTTTTTACCTTTACTTTTTCTAATCCCCTCCTTTTTAAAGTTTAATTCTAAGAAATATCTATTTTTATTTATAATATTGATGTATTTATTTTAATAATAAATATAATAAATCTTAAACAAGATAATTAATTACATATACAAAATCATATCTATAAAAAAAGAGCATATAATATTTTTTAAATAAATGGATATGTTATGTATAATAATTAAACAAGGGATATATATGAAAATATTTGTAATAACTGATATACACAGTAAACCTGAAAAAGTATTTGACTATTTAAACAATAATGAGGTTGACCAAATTATAGTAACTGGAGATATAACTGAATTTGGACCTGAAAGTCTTGTAAAAGAGATATTAAACAAACTTAATGGTTATGCACCTGTATTTGCAATACCTGGAAATTGTGATCCAACAAGCATTACCACATTAATCGATGAATCTGATGCAACTAATATACATGGAAAAGCTAATAATATTGATGATATTACCCTTGTTGGATTTGGAGGATCAAACCCAACACCATTTAATACACCTAATGAATATCCTGATGAAATATTATATGAAGAATTAAGTAAATATAAAGATCAATTGAAGTCTGATAATATTACAATACTTGTAACACATGCACCACCATATGATACAAAAGCAGATATAATTGAAACAGGAGATCATGTTGGAAGTAAAGGAATAAGAAAAATAATTGATGAAACACATCCAACAATCAATTTATGTGGTCATGTACATGAATCAATAGCATCTGATAAAATAGATGAAACTTTAATTATAAATCCAGGAGATGCAGGTAGTGGACATGCATGTTTACTTGAAATAAAAGACAAAGATAATATAAAAGAAACATTATTAACCTTATAATTTATGTATTTGGAGGAATAACGTGACAGATAGCAATAATAAAAGAACTAATATAATATTTAATGAAAAAAGAGAATGTATGGAAAGAGATGACCTTAAAAAAATGCAATTAAGAAGGTTAAAACATACATTAAACTATGTCTATGACAATGTACCATATTACCATGATCTATTTGATAAAAATAATATAGCACCTGAAGACATAAAAACATTAGAAGATATAACTAAATTACCATTCACAACAAAAGATGACTTAAGAAAAACATATCCATTCAAAATGCAAGCATCAAGTAAAGATGATGTAGTAGAAGTACATTCAACAAGTGGTACAACAGGAATTCCTACAGTAGTTGGATATACTCAAAAAGATATAGATATATGGGCTGAAATTACGGCTCGTGCTCTTAGTATGTTAGGAGTACAAAAACATGATATAGTACAAAATAGTTATGGATATGGATTATTCACTGGTGGAATGGGAGCTCACTATGGTGGACAAAAAATAGGAGCTATTGTAGTACCAACATCCTCTGGAAATACACAAAGACAAATAAGTTTCTTACAAGACTTCCCATCAGATTTCTTAACATGTACCCCATCATATGCTTTATATATAGCTGAAGTATTAGAAAAAGAAGGTATTGACACTAATAAATTATCTTTAAGAGGTGGAGCATTTGGAGCAGAAATGTGGACAGAAGAAATCAGACAAAAACTAGAGAAAAAATTAAACATCACAGCTCAAAATATATATGGGTTAACTGAAGTCATGGGTCCTGGAGTTGCCATGGAATGTAAATATAAAAATGGAATGCATTTAGCTGAAGATCATTTCTATCCAGAAATAATAAATCCTAAAACGTTAGAACCTGTTGAAGAAGGAGAAAAAGGAGAACTTGTTCTTACAACATTAACAAAAACAGGAATGCCTGTAGTAAGATTCAGAACAAAAGATATAACTTCACTTATCACTGAAAAATGTGAATGTGGAAGAACAACTGTAAGAATAAGTAGAATTACTGGACGTAGTGATGACATGCTTAAAGTCCGTGGAGTAATAGTATTCCCATCACAAATTGAAGCAGTACTCATGAAAATAGATGAACTTGAACCACACTATTTAATTAAAGTATCAAGACCAGATACATTAGATATACTAGAAATACAAGTGGAACCAACAGTTAAAATATTCACTGGATCAATAAAAGAATTAGAAGAACTTAAAGCTCGTATTGGAAGTAATATTCATGATGCTTTAGGAATAAGAGCAGTAATAACATTAGCTGAACCACATAGTTTACCTAGAAGTGAAGGTAAAGCAACAAGAGTAATAGATGAAAGAAACTTTGACTAAATTAATATTAGGAGAAATTAAAAATGGTAATAAAACAAGTATCTGTATTCCTTGAAAATAAACATGGACGTTTATGGAAATCATTAAATACACTAAAAAAAGAAAACATAGATATCCGAGCATTATCAATAGCTGATACATCAGAATTTGGTATATTAAGAATGATAGTATCTGATCCTGAATTAGCAAAAGAGTCATTAGAAAAAGAAAACTTTGCAGTAAGTCTCAATGAAGTATTAGCAATGGAAGTAGAAGATCAACCCGGTGGGCTTGAAGCAATGTTAAATGTACTTAATAATGCTGATGTAAATGTTGAATACATTTACGCATTTGTTGAGAAAAAAACAGCTAAAGCACTTGTTGTACTAAGAACAGAAGATAATGATGAAGCACTAACTATTCTTAAAAATAATGGATTTACAACTATAAAACAAGATGAAGCATATAACTTATAAAAAAGTTATATACATTATTTTTTATTTTTTAACATCCAAAATTGATTTGGAGTCTTATTATATCCATCTTTTATACTATTTCTAATAAACTCATTACTTAATTTACAAGATTCTAATAAATTATATTCCTGAATTAATCTACTGGTTATGGCTGATGAATAAGTACATCCAGTTCCATGAGTATTATCTGAATCTATTAAATGACCCTCAATTTTATAAATATCATCATCTACTTTTAAGATATCATTTCCATTCATGTGACCACCAGTAATGACAACATTTGTTTTTTTACTTATCAAATCAGCAACATTTATCATGTCTTCCTCAGAATTTATTGATTTATCACTAATTTGAGTTGCTTCATATACATTAGGTGTTATAATATATGAATTTGGAATTAGGTCTTTTTTTAAACTAACAACATAATCATTTTTTGATAGGTTTTTCCCTGACTCTGCTATCATAACAGGATCTACAACTGCTTTTAATTGATGGGATTTTATTACCTTTGAAACAGTTTTAATTATTGAAGAAGAAAATAACATACCAGTCTTAATAAATTCTATGGGATATACATCTAATATCTCTTCTATTTGTTCAGAAATTAAATTCGTATCTACTTCTTGAATCTGTTTAACATTAAATGGATTTTGTACAGTAATAGCAGTTATAACACAAGTAGCATAAATTCCATGAGCATGAAATGTTTTACAATCAGCAAGTAATCCAGCACCACCTGAAGGATCTAATCCAGCTATTGACATTGAACAATTATTTTCTATTTTTTTATCTTTGTACATCTAATCTATCCTGTCCATGTTTACTTTTTACAGTTATACCAAGATTATTAAGATACTCATAAGTATTAGTATCTTTTCCATGTAACAACAATTCTCCTAAATCTTGGGGTGTATTGATATCTATTGATAAATAAAAAGAATCATACACATTATATTTCAAATTATATTTTGTTGCACTTTCTATATGTTTAAAAAAGCTAAATTCTCCATATTCCGGTTTAATATAACAATTACTTTTCATATATAATAAATTGGTACCTCCACCACCCGAAGGGGTAATGACAATATCATATTTTTTTGAATTTTTAGTAATGTAATCCATGTTATTTTCTTTAATTAATGGTATATCTGATGGTAAAAGAAGAACATCTGAATCCTTTTTTTCATTTTTTATGTAGTTTATTGTGTCAATTAGTGTACTATTAAGTTTATTTGTTTCGTGTTCTTTTTCTTTTAAAGTTGTTGTATTAAATGATTTAGCATAATTTAATACTTCTTTATCTTTACTAGTAATGATAATTTCATCAGTTTTTGATTGTATGTTTAAAATTATATCTTTTAACATAGATTTAAGTAATTCCTTTCGTTCTTCATGAGATAAAAAGGGGGATAATCTAGTTTTTGAATTATTAAAATCAGATATGGGAATAATTGTTATTAGTCTATTCATATATTATTAGATTTAATCTATATTTTAATATATTTTTTTATTTTTTCTTAGTATGTATTACGAATTAATTTGTTTTATAAATTTTTTTCTTTATTTAATTATATTAATTAGGGGAATAAATAAGAATAATATTATTATATTGAGACTACAAAAAATAGAGTATATGTACAATAATATTAAATGTTATAATTAAGTTAATTTATTTTAATAATTATTTTAAAAATGATATCTCATAATAAAAATATAAAACATGGAGGTTGTTTTTTTATGAATAGTATAAATCATGCTTTGATATGTAAAGCTCTTGGTGATCCGCATCGTTTAGAAATTATTGTGATGTTGTCTGATGGAGAAAAATGTGCTTGTAAATTATTGGAAAGGTTTAATATATCTCAACCTACTCTTTCACATCATATGAAAAAATTATGTGATTGTGGTCTTGTTAATGTTCGTAAAGAAGGTAAATGGTCTCATTATTCCATTAATGAGGAAGTATTAAATGAGCATGTTGAATTTATGGATTCTTTAACTAAAAAAGAGCAAAATAACGATGGTTGTTGTTATTAATTCTATTTTTTTTTATTTATCATTACATAGATAGATATCTATATATATTATAATAGATAGATGAATGTCTATATGATGTCAATTAGGAAGGTTGTAATTTTTGGAAAATATTGATTATGCTTTGATATGTAAAGCTCTTGGTGATCCACATCGTTTAGAAATTATTGTGATGTTGTCTGATGGAGAAAAATGTGCTTGTAAATTATTGGAAAGGTTTAATATATCTCAACCTACTCTTTCACATCATATGAAAAAATTATGTGATTGTGGTCTTGTTAATGTTCATAAAGAGGGTAAATGGTCTCATTATTCTATTGCCCAAGATATATTAAAAGATTATGTACAATTCATAAATTCTTTAACTAAAAAACAAGAAATTCAAATGAGCTGTTGTAAATAAATATTTTTTATATAAAATCATATAGATAAATATCTATATATATTATTTTAAATAGATAAGTACCTATATAATGTGTAAAAATTATTAATAAAATCAACAGTTATAAAAATTAAGGAGAAAAAAAATTATGGATCCATTCCTATTTTTTCAAAATCAAGTTTTAGGAATGCATTGGTTAAATGATCTTGTGGCTATGTTCCTAAATGGAGTAGGAATTAATACTACAACTTCAAATATAGGAAATACCATCCAATTTTTTATATATGATACTATTAAAATATTAATATTATTATCTGTATTGATCTTTTTAATATCATACATACAAAGTTATTTTCCTCCAGAAAGAACAAAAAAAATATTAGGAAATTTTAAAGGAATAGTAGCTAATTCATTATCTGCATTACTTGGAACATTAACACCTTTTTGTTCATGTTCATCAATCCCATTATTCATAGGATTTACTAGTGCTGGATTACCGTTAGGAGTAACATTTTCCTTTTTAATATCATCACCATTAGTAGATTTAGGTTCATTACTTCTATTAATTGGTATTTTTGGATATAAAATAGCTATAGGTTATGTGATATTAGGATTAATATTAGCAGTAATTGGTGGTACAATAATTGATAAATTACATATGGAAGATTATATTGCTGACTATATAAAAGATATACAAAATGTTAATGTAGATACACCATCTATGACTAAAAAAGACAGAGCAAAATATGCATGGGGTGAAATGGTAGATGTATTCAAAAGAGTATTCCCCTACATATTGATTGGTGTAGGTATAGGTTCTATAATTCATAATTGGATACCTGCAGAATACATTCAACTATTGTTGGGAAGAGATAATCCATATTCTGTATTAATAGCAACATTGATTGGAATTCCAATGTATGCTGATATATTTGGAGCAATTCCTATAGCTGAAGCATTACTAGCTAAAGGAGCTGGTTTAGGGACTGTCTTAAGTTTTATGATGGGTGTTACAGCATTATCTTTACCATCTATGATAATGTTAAAAAATGCAGTTAAAAATAAATTATTAGCAGTATTTATAATAATCGTAACTGTGGGTATTGTTATAATAGGTTATACATTTAATATATTTCAATACATGTTTATCTAAGGAGATGATTTAATGCCATTAAGAAATGTAAATGTAAGTAGTGATAATGCAACTTGTGATTGTAATAAAATGACAAATGAAGATATTAAAAAAGCAGAAAAGTTAGATAATTCAAAAGCAATAAAAGTACTTGGTCCAGGATGTAGTAACTGTAATAAATTAAAAAATAATACAGAAGAAGCTATAAATAAAATGAATCTGGATGAAGAAGTAGATTATATAACTGACTTTAAAGAAATATCTTTATATGGAGTAATGAGTACTCCAGCATTAGTTATTAAAGGAAAAGTTGTATCAATGGGAAAAGTACTAAAAGTAGATGAAATAGTAGAATTAATCAATGAAAATTATTAGATTTCATAATAATTTTTATTTTTTTTAAGAAATTACATAGATAATTATCTATATAAAAAAAGGAGTTTTAAAAATGGCTGAAAAATCTAATACAAGTAGGCTAGGATTTCTTGATAGATATTTAACTTTGTGGATTTTCCTTGCAATGATTATTGGTGTTGCTATAGGATATTTTATACCTGGGGTAGAACCATTTATTAATCAATTCCAAGTAGGAACAACTAATATTCCTATAGCAATAGGATTAATCTTAATGATGTATCCACCATTAGCTAAAGTTAAATATGAAGAACTAGGTGATGTATTTAAGAATTGGAAAGTATTAGGACTTTCATTAGTACAAAATTGGTTTATTGGACCTATATTAATGTTCATATTAGCTATAGTATTTTTAAGAGGATATCCAGAATATATGGTCGGGTTAATATTAATTGGATTGGCTCGTTGTATTGCAATGGTAATTGTATGGAACGAATTAGCTAATGGAGATACTGAATATGCTGCAGGTTTAGTAGCATTTAACAGTATATTCCAAGTAGTATTCTACAGTATATATGCCTGGATTTTCATAACAGTATTACCTCCAATGTTAGGAATCCAAGGAAGTATAATTAATATAAGTATGATTGATATTGCTCAAAGTGTATTCATATACTTAGGAATACCATTCATAGCAGGAATCATTACAAGATTCACATTAATTCATATGAAAGGAAAAGATTGGTATCAAGAAAAATTCATACCTAAAATAAGTCCACTTACACTTATAGCATTATTATTTACTATTATAGTCATGTTCAGTTTAAAAGGAAATTACATAATACAAATACCATTAGATGTTGTTAGAATAGCTATACCTCTATTAATATACTTTGTAATAATGTTCTTTGTAACATTTTACATGTCTCATAAAATGGGTGTAGACTATGAAAAAACAGTATCATTATCATTTACAGCAGCTAGTAACAACTTTGAATTAGCAATTGCTGTAGCAGTAGGTGTATTTGGAATAGGATCAGCAGTTGCATTTGCAGCAGTTATTGGACCATTAATAGAAGTTCCAGTAATGATATCTTTAGTAGATGTAGCATTGAAACTTAAAAAAAGGTATTATGGTAAAAAAGCAGTTAACTAAAATTTGTTATCTAAATAAATAATTTTAATATTATAAATTATAAAAAGGGGTTATACTTATGTATTCAATAGAAGTAAATCGTAAACAATGTACTGGATGTGGAGCATGTACAAAACCATCTAAACTATTTTATATAGATGATGAGGGACTCGTAGCTATTAAAGGTGGAATTATTGAAAATGATGTTGTAGAAGCACTTGTAGATAATGTCTATCAAGTAAAAACTTCTGCAATTATCTGTCCTATGGAAATCATACATATTTATGATGAAGATACTGATGAAGAAGTGGAAGTAGAACATAGAGGATTTATCGACTTAAGTGATAAAGAATATGTTCCACCATGTAATTATGATCCAAGAAAAGATGAATAAATTAAATTTTATTTTATCTTTTTTAATTATTTTTTTTTAAATTTTTAACTATTTTTAATCTAAACAGATTAATTTTCTCTTGTTTTACATCAATGTTTTATATATAACAAAGACAATATTATAATAAGTGAATATAACTTTTTGAAGTGTTTATTATGGTAATGAAAGATGATAAAATAGATCAATCATTATTAATTCCTTTTAAATTAACTGATATAATACCTGAAGATCATATTTGTTATTTTATTCGTAGAATTGTTGATGAGATGGATTTTCGTAGTATAAATAAAAGATACCAAGGTACTCCAGGTAATAAGGCATATCCACGTAAAATGTTATTACGTGTTGTTATCATGGCTAGTATTGATAATATACATTCTAGCAGAGAATTATCCAAAAGAATTCAGACTGATGTAGTTTATATGTATCTAGCAGGTATGGAACAACCAGATTTTAAAACATTCAGTAATTTTAAAAAGGAATTCTATAATTTAATAGTTAAATTCTTCAAGATAACTGTTGATATAGCTACTCAAGAAGATATAAACTTATTTAAAGATATAGGAATAGAAGATCACAATAATGTTAAAGTTAATAAATCCCTTAAAAAAATGACTGATGAAGAAAAATTACAAGTTATCAGAGTACTTTTAAAAAGAGGAATTCATATAGATAATAAAGAGGATAAAATATTAGGTGATGAATTAGGAAATACAATTCCAAAAAAACTACAATCTAAAAAAGCAGTTCATGAAGCTTATGAAAAGGTTGTTCAAAATTTATATTAAATTATCATATCTAAAACTTTTTTTGTTGATATGATAAAAATTTTATTATCTTTAAATTATAGATATTATAATAATTGATGTTAAAAATATTATTTTCATCACATTATTATCAATTACTTTTTTTATTAAATTTAATTAAAAAAAAATTACAATTCAAATATTTAAATTCGGTGAGTAAATGAAAAAGTTTAATGAATGGTTTCATAATATTTTAGAAGAAGCAGATATTATTGATTCAAGATATCCTATTAAAGGAATGAGTGTATGGTTACCAAGAGGATATCAAATAAGAAAATATACACTAAATGCACTTAAACAATTACTTGATAAAGATCATGAAGAAGTATTATTCCCAATGTTAATCCCAGAATCAGAACTTGCTAAAGAAGCAATACATGTTAAAGGATTTGAAGACGAAGTTTATTGGATTACTAAAGGTGGAAAAACTGAACTTAATGAACAATTAGCATTAAGACCTACTAGTGAAACATCAATGTATCCTATGTTTTCTTTATGGGTTAGATCACATAGTGATTTACCTATGAAATTTTATCAAGCTGTAAACACATTTAGGTATGAAACTAAACATACAAGACCATTAATTCGTGTAAGAGAAATTACTACATTTGTAGAAGCACATACTGTTCATGCAACAGCAGAAGAAGCTGAAAAACAAGTAAATATTGGTGTAGGTATATATAAAAGTTTCTTTGATGAATTAGGAATACCATATTCTATAAGTAAAAGACCAGAATGGGATAAATTCCCAGGATCATTATATACAATTGCATTTGATACAATTATGCCTGATGGAAAAACATTACAAATAGGTACTGTACATAATTTAGGTACAACTTTTGCACATACCTTTGATATACAATTTGAAAATGAAGACGGAACTCATGAATATGCACATCAAACTTGTTACGGATTATCTGATAGAGTAATAGCATCATTAATAGCAGTACATGGTGATGATAAAGGACTTATACTACCACCAGTAGTAGCACCAGAACAAGTAATTATAGTACCAATCATCTTTAAAGAAAACCAAGAAATTGTCAAAGAATTTACAGATAAATTAGAACAAACACTTAAAGATGCTGGAATCAGAGTTAAACAAGATGATCGTGATATAAGACCAGGTAAAAAATATTATCATTGGGAAAGTAGAGGAGTACCTTTAAGAGTTGAAGTTGGACCTAGAGATATTGAAAACAATAAAGTTGTTTTAATACGAAGAGATACAGGTAAAAAAGACTTTGTTGATTATGATGATAGTACTATTGTAGATACAATTAAAGATACATTAGATACAATTTCATCTGACATGAAAGAAAAATCCACTAAATTCCAAGTTGATAAAACATATCATGTAGATAACTTAACACAAGTTAAAAAAACAATTAATAAAAAAGGTGGAATCATAACCTGTAATTGGTGTGGAAATACTGATTGTGGTAAAGATATTGAAGAGAAATTTGATATTGATATACTTGGTACACAAGAATTAGAATCTGCAGATGCTACCTGTATTAACTGTGGTAATAAAGCAGAACATAAAGTATTAATATCTAAAACATATTAAATTTTTTTATCTTTTTTGAAATTAAATGTATATGATTATATTATAAAATGAACTATTTAAAAATAATCAGATACTTATTCAATTTCAAACCTTTTTTTAATATATTCTCTAATTTCTTCTTTGTCATCTTCATTATATTTAAAATAATATTTATCAGTATCTAAATTAAACATGGCAAGTTCATAAATTATTTTATTCAATTTTTTTCCATAATCTGTTAGTTGATATTCTGTATCAAATTTATTATTTGGATTATTTTCAATTTTAATTATAAAACCTTTTTCTTCCATATATTTTAGACAATTAGATAATACTTTATTTGATAGTTCAGGGTTACTTTCTTTGAATTGATTAAAATGATTTTTTCCAGAATATATATCTTTAACAATTAGTATTAACCATTTTCTATTTATTAATTGTAATCCTGATTCAAAGGGACAATTATCTACTATATACTTAACATCTACCATTAAATTTAGCCTCCTATAACTAACTATCTTTTATATGTTATTTAATGTTATTTTTATTTAAGAAGGAATAATATTTAAGTAACTTTGAGGTTACCTTAAGATTTTATATATTTTAATCTAATTTTTTTATATAGGAAGATAATATTTAAATAAATGATTTATTAGGATGCTTTAATAAAATCCTAAAAATTTTTATCTTAAATTAATATAAAATAAGGTGATTTAATGGTTAAAGATAAACATGTTATAGAAGCATTAGGTGTTACACGTGTAACAATTGAAAATGGTAGTGTGACAAATGTTGAAGGGGGAATAATTGATAATTGTCCTGTATTTGAGAAAGGTCATGGTATTAAAAAGTTAACTCATGAAAATGTTAAAAAGAATATAGAATTCAGAATAAAAAAATTTGGCTACTGTACTAAAGATAGAGTAGTAACACAAGAAGATACATTAGTCGCTGTTGGAGTATCTGAAATAATATCAACAAATATGAAATTAGGGAATATAGACTGTGTAGTAGGAGCATGTGATGGTGTAGGAACACTTATCATGACAGATCCACAGATAGTACAGGGAGTAGGTGGAAGAGTATCTGGTTTAGTAAGTACTACACCAATACCTGAAGTAATAGAAAAGGTAGGAGTTGACAATGTATTAAATCCTAAAACAGCTGAAATGAATCCATTAAAAGGATTAGAAAAAGCATTAAATTTAGGCTATAAAAATATTGCAGTTACAATTACTCCATCACATGTAGCACGTCAAATAAAAGAATATTCTATGAATGATGATGTAAACAAATATTTATTTATAGTTCATACTACTGGAATAACAGAAGAATTATCAAGAGAAATGTTTGAAGTAGGAGATATTTTAACAGCTTGTGCTTCAAGATATGATAGAAAAATAGCTGAGGAATTAAAACCTTATTATTATGGAAATAGTGTACCCATATATGCTACAAGTGATAATGGTAGAAAGTTTTTAGATAATCGTCTTGATGCTATTAATAAACCACGTAGTGTAAATGATTATCCACAAGATTATTCTAATTTTCCAACTCCTCTTAGATAATATTTAAATAATATAACATTCTTATATAATAACATCGGGCTAAAATTATAATAAAATAATTTTTTTACTAATAAACAATTAACATGAACTTCAAAATTAATAAAAATTAGTATTAACTTTATTTTATAGGGATTTGTTATTAAAAAAGAAAAAGGAGGAATTATTATTATAATAAAGTATCATTGGATTTTATTTGCAATATTATTAATAATTGCATCAATATATATTCCAGTGCATATTTATCATGATGATGAAATGATACTATTTAACATCGAGAATAAATTAAAAAGCATTAAACTTAAGATAATTCATAAAATAGACAATATAAACAAAGTAAAACTAAACATAGAAAAACAAGATAGTACTTTAATGATGTGCTGTCTAACTCAAATTAAAAATACTATGTGTATGTGTCATATGATAATGAATAATTTATATATGACAATAAAAATATGTTTTAAATCTAATGATACTTTAATATGTTATTATAATATAAGAAGATAAGGATACTAATAATAATTAAGTTGAATTATTTTTTTTATATTGATTTTCTATTTTTTTTATTATTTCACGATTGTTATATAAGATTTATATAATATAAAGAAGTATTAGAATAACAAATTACAAATAAATAACTATAGGTTCTTAAAAACTAAAAAAATTTTATAAGATATTTTTTTTATGTAATTAATTTAGATTATTTAAAAAAATTAAGGAGGTGTTTTTATTTTAAAAAGAAATCATTGGATTATAATTGCAATAGTAATAATATTAGTAGGTGCAATATACATATCTTCATTTTTAGAACATGATGATAATATAGTAACAATAGGATATCTTCCATCAGATCATGATTCAGCATTATTTGTAGGAAATGCTACAGGAATGTATGAAAAAGAAGGAATCCATGTGAAACTATTACAATTTAACAATGGTGGAGATTTAATGGTTGCAATGGCTAGTGGTAGTGTTGATGTTGGTTATGTAGGTGTTACTACAGTTCTTTCTTCAATATCAAAAGGGGTGCCAGTAAAAATAATATCTGGAGCTCAAACAGAAGGAAGTGGATTAGTTGTAAATAAAAATAGTGACATTCATAGTATTGAGGATTTAAAAGGTAAAAAAATTGCAACTCCTGGACAATCATCGATACAATATATGTTATTAGATTATGCACTTAAGCAACATGGAATGAATATTACAGACATAACATCACCGGCTATGAAAGTATCTACTATGAATGATGCATTAAAAACAGGTAGTATCAATGGTATGTTAACATATGAACCTTATGTTTCAATATATGAGAACAAAAATAATGGAAGAGAAATAGTATCTTCACATGATATTTTAAATAATCATCCATGTTGTGTAGTAGTAGCAACTGATAGTTTTATTGAAAAGCATCCAGATAAAGTAAACAAAATATTAAAAGTACATGAACAAGCAACAGAAAAATTAAAATCAGATCCAACTGGATGTGTACAATATTTACCAAAAACAATAGTACCTAATGCAACTATTGAAAAGAATGTATTATCTTCAATGAATTTTGTATCTGGATTGAATGATACTTATAAAGATAATGTAATGAACTTTGAAAAAATAGAACATAATATGGGATTATTATCTAAAGATATTCCTGAAAAGGATATATTTTATAATCAATAAAATAACTCATACAAAAATTATAAAAGGAAGTGAAACTTCTTGAATACGTATAATAACAATAAATATTTCGATTTTCTAGTATTACCAATTGCTATTATTATTGTATGGTATATATTAACAGATTTACTTACATTAATACCAGCGTATATGCTTCCTGGACCTACTGAAGTTGTACAATCAGCATGGACATTATTAAGTACAGGTAAATTAATATCTGATACATTTGATACGTTATATAAAGTAATTGGTGGATTATTTTTTGCAGCATTAGTAGGAATTCCATTAGGTATACTATTAGGTTGGTCAAGAAGACTAGAACGAATGGGAAGTCTTATAATTAGTATATTAAGACCAATACCACCAGTAGCATGGATACCATTTTCAATATTATGGTTTGGAATAGGTACAACACCAGCAATATTTATCATATTTATGGGATGTGTATTTCCTATTTTAGTATCTACAATTGATGGTGTACGAAGAACAGATAAAGTTTTAATAGAAGCAGCATCATCATTTGGTGTTACTGACCGTCAAATGTTATCGGAGGTAATATTCCCTTCTACAGTACCATACATAGTGTCTGGATTAAAAGTTGGAATAGGTATAGCATTAATGTGTACAATTTCTGCAGAAATGATTGGTTCAAGTACAGGTATTGGATACTTAATTTTAACATCAACAAATCTATTTAATACAGGAGCTACTGTAGTAGGTATGTTAATGATTGGATTAATTGGAATAGTATTTGATTACATATTTAGAAAAATACAAGATAAAATATTCTGGTAAAGGAGTGTGAATTAAAGTTGACAATAGAAGTAAAAAATGTGTCAAAGGTATATGATTCAAAATCATCTGAATCAGAAGAAAGAAATGTTCCAGCATTAAAAAATATAAATTTAACATTTGAAACTGGAAAATTCACATGTCTAATAGGACCTTCAGGTTGTGGAAAAACAACATTACTTAGAATGATTGAAGGATTTGAACAACCAACTGAAGGTGAAATATTGGATGATGGTGTTATAATAGATAAACCTTCAAAAGAAAGAGGTTTTATTTTTCAACAATATTCATTATTTCCATGGTTAAATGTTATTGATAATGTAACATTTGGATTAAAAGTCTCTGGTCGACCTGAAAAAGAAAATCATGAAAGAGCATTAAAATATTTAGAAGCAGTTGGTTTAAAAGATTTTGCAGAAAGTTATCCTCATGAATTATCTGGAGGTATGAAACAACGTGTTGCAATAATCAGGTCAGTTATAAATGATTCTAAAATGTTACTAATGGATGAACCATTTAGTGCTTTGGATATGCAGACAAAACGTAGTTTACAAGAACAGATAGTTGATAATTGGCAATCTAAAGCAAGAACAATAATATTTGTTACTCATGATGTAGATGAAGCGGTATTTTTATCAGATCAAATAGTAGTATTTTCAAAAAGACCTGGTGAAATTAAAAAAATCATTCAAAATGATCTTCCCCGTCCAAGAAATAGGGAATCTTTAGAATATTTAGATTTACAAAATGAGACTATGAAATATATAGATAAATCTGATGAGGCAATTAATTAAATTTAAACCTCAACATTTACTTTTTTTTAAAAAAATAGAAAAAATAGAAATTACATACTTTTTTTAATTTACCATAGCAATTAACTGCATAATTTCTGCAGCTTTCATACCAGAAATATCCATTGTTTTTAAAGCTTTAATAACTGATCTATTAAGATCCATATTATTAACTACAAGGTTTTCTGTGGTAATTTTTTTAAATGATTTATATTCAGAATCATCTTTAAATTGTGATTTTAAATTTTTAGCAATAGGTACAAATTTTTCATCCAATACATCAGATAATTCTTCGATAGCTTCTTCATTTTTTTGAACCATTTGTGTTTGTAAAGCTAATCCAATATCATTTTGAGTAAAACTTTTTTCTAGCTCATCAATGATTAATTGATCAATTACTTCATTATCTTTATAATTATCTTTTAGATTTTTGTTATGTTTAT
Source organism: uncultured Methanobacteriaceae archaeon (assembly GCA_964399835.1). Taxonomy (GTDB): domain Archaea; phylum Methanobacteriota; class Methanobacteria; order Methanobacteriales; family Methanobacteriaceae; genus Methanosphaera. Next base: position 21,923 of record CAYNSJ010000010.1, read on the forward strand.
TTTCTTTAGCTAAATCTTCATAGAAATTATCTATTAATTTTTTGTTATTGTTGAATAAATCCTTAACTGTATCTATAAGAACCATACTTGCATATTTTTGTATTGTCTTTTTATTTATCATTATTTTCCCTTTTACATATTTTTGATATAACTATTTTTGTTAATCATAATTATTAATCTATTAAGTAAAAATGTAATATTTAGAAAAAATGAAATTTTAATTAAAATTAGTTTTTAAAAGGGGTTGAAAGTGGTAATAATTTTTATTATTACTACTTATATTAATTATTTTTTTCAAAATAATTTTTGTCATGTTTAATTTATTTATACTTAATATCCGAGATCTTTGTATAAGTATTCGTATATGTAAGCTCCTAATATAGCTCCAAGAATTGGTGCTACAATATAAATCCAGAGTAATCCACCAGCAGCACCAGCTGAACCAGCTACTACTAAGTTACCAATCATAGGTGAAAGTGAACGTGCAGGGTTAATACCTGAACCACTTATGTTACCTATAGCAATAACGATACCTGCTACAGCTAAACCTATGGTTAATGCTCCAAATCCAGGAACTGCGTTTTCATCTACAGCTACAGCCATTACTGCTAACATAAGTAACATTGTACCTATGAATTCAGCTAGGAATACTCCTACTGGACCTACTGTACCGAATGCTCCTACGGATCCTAATACACCAACGGTTGATGATACAGGACCTAAAATTGCTACAATTGCGAATGTACCGATTAAAGCACCAATAATTTGTGCTATAATATATGGTATTACATCTTTTGCAGGGAACTTTTTAATTGACCATAAAGCTATAGTTACAGCCGGGTTAAAGTGAGCTCCTGATACTCTTCCAAATGCATAAATTGCTACTGTCAATGCTATACCGAATGATAATCCGATTGCAAGCCAGTCACCTAATCCACCTAATGCTCCTAATCCAATGTTAAATCCACCCATTGGTGCACTAGCACCTGTTGATAATAATAAGGTTACCACAACAGATACAGTACCGAAGAATACTAGAATGAATGTTCCTATTATTTCTGCTACTAATTTTCTCATTTCAGTCATTTTTTAGAGGCCTCCAGTGCTTCGTAACATCTTTGGCATAAAATTCTTGGTAATGTTTTGTCTAATTTTTCAGCTGGGAAAGGATATCCTCCAGTCCAGAGATCAATTTCTTCGCGAACAATATGGTCTTGACATAATCCCATACCACAAACAATACATATTGCTATAGCATCAGTGTCTTTACCTTCTTGTGCACATACATAACATTTCATATTTTTACCTCCTCTAATATGCAATTTTATTTATTCTACTATTTAAACTTGATTTATATAAATTCAATTTACTTGATTATATTATTTTAGACTTTATTGCAATGAGGTCTAATTATTAAATGCTTGATTTTTGATAAAAAAAGATTTAATTCTGAATTTGTACTTTTATAAATTTAGGTACTCTAAAAAATGTAATTACTTAACTATATATTTTAAAAAAAATATAGTAAATCATTTAAATAATTGAATTTATTAACAATTTCATATAAATATTAATATTAATCATACAAATAATTTAATTTCAAAATTAATTTTCATTTGAAAATACATATTTCTAGAAAAAATTAAATATAATAATAAAAATTCTAATAAAAGAGTAATGATATATTATATAATAAGTAAAACAAATTCTTCCTAAAAAAATTAAAACTACAGGTTTAATATTATGGATTTTAGAAATGTACAGTTAGCTAGGGAAATACATACAGGACCTGGTATACTTGATGAAACAGGTGATGTATGTAAAAAATTAATCTCAGAAAAAAATGTTACAGTAGTTTCTGGACCTACTACTATGAAAATTGCTGGAGAACAAGTAATAAATGTATTACAAGAATCTGGTTATAACGTTACAGAAGAAATAATAACTGAAGCAGTACCTGATGTTGTTGATCAAGTACAAGAATCATCAAAAAACAGTGGTGTAATAATGGGTGTTGGTGGAGGAAAAGTAATTGATGTCGCAAAATTAGCTGCAACAAATAATCAAATACCTTTTTTTAGTATTCCTACAACAGCTGCACATGATGGTATGGCTTCACCTAGAGCATCCATAAAAAAAAGTGATGGTAGTGTATCTTTACCAGCAAATGCACCTTTTGCTATTATAGCTGATACAAAAATTATTAGCCAAGCACCTTTTAGATTTTTAGCTTCAGGATTTAGTGATATAATTTCTAATTTAACTGCTGTTGAGGATTGGAAATTAGCTTACAAGTTAATTAATGAACCATTTAGTGATTCAGCTGCTGCATTATCTTTAATGACTGCAAATCTTCTAATTGAGCAAGCAGATAATGTAAGACCTGGACATGTTGGAAGTGCTGGAATTGTAGTTAAAGGTTTAATAAGTAGTGGAATGGCTATTAGTATTGCAAATAATAGTAGACCAGCAAGTGGTTCTGAACATAAATTTAGTCATGCTTTAGATGTTATAGCTCCAAAACCAGCATTACATGGAGAACAATGTGGTGTTGGTACTATAATGATGATGTATTTACAGGGTGGAAATTGGAAACAAATACGTTCTGTTCTTAAAAAGGTTAATGCACCAACAACAGCTAAAGAATTAGGTATTGGTGATGAGTATATAATTGAAGCTTTAACTAAAGCACATATGATACGGAAAGGAAGATATACTATATTAGGTGATAGAGGTCTAACTAAAGAAGCTGCTGAAAATATTGCAAGAAAAACTCAAGTCATAGAATAGTTTATTTAAAAATAAAAAATAGGGGATAATAATTTGATCACGTTAATAGGAAAAAGTTTAGCAAAAAAAGGCGTTGTGTTTACCTTTTATGGTGGATCCAGCAAATGTGATACATGTAGATTTAAAAGAACATGTCTCAATTTAGAAGTAGGACGTAAATATATAATCACCAATGTTAAAAAAGTAACTCATAATTGTCCATTACATAAAGATGGAAAAGTACAAACAATAGAAGTAGAATCAGCTACCATAAGAACTGTAATTAGCTCTAAAAAAGCTTATAAAGGTTCAACAATTATATTTAGAAAACCTGAATGTGATAATCCTTGTGAAAATAAAGACATTTGTTTCCCTGAAGGATTATATAATGATGATAAATGTTCAGTAGAAGAAGTTGGTCCTGAAGTAAGTTGTAACTGTGGAAATGAATTAACAGAAGTTATATTGAGTCATTAAAAAAGGTGTATATTATGGATATGAGTATATTAAAAGATAATGTAGGAAAACAAGCTGCAGATTTAGTAAAAGATGGTCAAGTAGTTGGGCTTGGAACTGGATCTACAACACACTTCTTTATCAAACATTTAGGTGAAAGAATCAAAAATGAAGAATTAAGTATATTAGGAATACCAACATCTTATCAATCATTAATAATAGCAAGAGAATCAGGAATAAATACAACTACATTAGATGAATATGATATTGATATAGCAATAGATGGAGCTGATGAAGTAAATCCTGATTTAGATTTAATAAAAGGTGGAGGAGCAGCTCATACTCTTGAAAAACTTATTGATAGTGCTGCAAAAGAATTTGTAGTAATAGTAGATGAAACAAAAATGGTTGATCAACTAGGAACATTTCCAGTACCTATTGAAATAATTCCTGATGCATTAAGAGTAGTTAAAAATAAATTAGTAAATATGGGTGGAAAACCTGAGTTAAGGATGGGAATGAGAAAAGATGGTCCAGTAATAACAGATAATGGAAATTTTATTCTCGATACCAAATTTGATAAAATAGAAAAACCTGCAGAGCTAGAAAAAGAATTCAATAACATACCAGGAGTATTAGAAAATGGAATTTTTGCTGGGCTAGCTGATAAAGTTATTGTAGGTGAAATGTCTAATATTGATGTAGTGGAACGTAGAGATATTCTATAAAAAAAGGGGACTATTAAGATGAAAGAATGGTTAGAATCTGATAAGTTACATTTACGTCTTAGAAAAATAGAAGGACAAGTAGCTGCTATTGATAGAATGATAGCTGAAGATGCTCCTTGTGAAGATGTATTAATGCAAGTAAATGCAGCAAAATCAGCACTTAATAAAGTTGGAAAAATAGTACTTGAAGGTCATCTTCAACATTGTGTTAAAGATGCAATTAATGATGGTGAAAATGAAGAAGCAATAGTAGATGACTTTTCTAGAATTCTTGAATTATATTCGAGAATTTAAATTTACTTATTTTTTTAGAAAAAGGATAAGGAATAATTATTTTCCTGTACTTTTTACATTTAGTTTATCTAGGTTGTTAAATAAATTTGTAGTATCATTGTAGAAGAAACAATTTGCAATACAATCTGTACATGCTTTTTGATAACCATCACATTTTTTACGATCAAATTTAACTTCATTATTTTCCATATACAATGCTCCTTTTGGGCATTTATTTACACAATTATGGCAATTGTTACAAAAGCTTTTTAATAAAGGTTTAATATTATTATTTTTGAATTCAGTTATTGGTACTGGCATGTCTGTAGTTATTAAAAGTATTTTTGTTCCAGGACCTATATTTTCAGATACTAATAAATTACTATCTCCTATTAAACCAAGATTTGCTTCTTGAGCAACGATTGAGAAATTAATTGTTCTATCTAATTGATCAATCATATATGTATGATAACCTTTACTTTCAATGTATTTACATAGTTTATACATTAATTTAGTAATTTGTATGTATAATATTACACATTTTTCTTTTTCTTTTTTATCAGGTTCTGATTCTATAAGGCTTTCATCCATTTCTAGTATTCCAACAATAACATTATCATACATTTCACTAGTTGTATATTCTTTGGGTATTTTTGTGTAACCAATTTTATAAACTCCATTTTCATATGCATATTCTTCAAATTCTTTTGTAACATCATTCATTTTATATAAAATCTCCTTGTATTCTTATTCTTTGTATAATCCTCTTAGTAGTGCAATTTCTTTTTTATATCCTTCTATATCATTTGGTGTTTCTAAGAAGAAAGGTAATTCTTTTAATTTTGGATGGTTAATAATGTTAGTAATAGCCTCAAGACCTATTTCACCTTCACCAATTTTCTCGTGTCTATCTTTATGACTAGCAAATCCAAATTTACTATCATTTAAATGGATTGCATGTAATCTCTTAAGTCCTATAATAGAGTCAAATTCATCTACAACTCCATCTAAATCATTTACTATATCATATCCACCATCATAAATATGGCATGTATCAAGACAAACTCCTATTTTTTCATCTATTTCAATTTGTCTTATTATATTTTGTAATTGTTCAAATGTTTTTCCAATTTCAGTTCCTTTTCCAGCCATTGTCTCAAGTAATATGGTAGTTTTTTGATCTTCTCTTATTAAACTATTTAAAGCATCAACTATTAATTTAGTTCCTACATCTACACCTTGTTTTACATGACTTCCTGGATGAAAGTTGTACATATTATTAGGTATACTATCTAACCTTTTTAAATCATCTTTCATCATTTCATAAGCAGATTCACGTGTTTTTTCTGATTTTGATGCAAGATTTATTGTATAAGGGGCATGTGCTAATATCACACTCATTGTTGTATCATCCATTAAATTCTGAAGAGCTTGTAAATCCTTAGGATTTAATGCTTTGGCTTTTCCTCCTCTTGGATTTCTTGAGAAGAATTGAAATGTATTTGCATTAATACTCAATGCTTCTAATCCCATATGTTCATATCCTTTTGAAATTGATAAATGACATCCTATAGTAAACATTCTTTTTAAAACTCCTTATTTATATTTATATTATTTGTTTTTCTTTATTAAAATATTAATATAATCAAATATATAACTTAATATTAATATATAATGAGGGAGTTTATGGAAACAAAAAGAATATTAGTAACAGGTGGATCAGGATTTATTGGTACTAATCTTGTAAATGAATTAAGAAGCAGAGGACATGAAGTTATTGCAGCAGATTTATTAAATAATGAACGGGACGATTATATTCGTACAGATGTACGAAACTATAGACAATTAGAGCGTACATTTGAAGATTATGGGTCTTTTGACTATGTATATCATTTAGCTGCAGAGTATGGTAGATGGAATGGGGAAGCATACTATGAAAATCTATGGCAAACAAATGTAATAGGATCTAAAAACATGATCAGATTACAAGAAAAAAATAAATTTCGTATGATCTTTTTCTCATCAGCTGAAGTATATGGTGATTATACAGGAATTATGAGTGAAGATGTCATGGAAAAAAATCCAATTAGTGATACTTATCAAATGAATGACTACGCAATTAGTAAATGGGCTGGAGAACTAATGTGTATGAATTCTGCAAAAATGTTCGATACTGAAACAGTCAGAGTACGTCCAGTAAATTGCTACGGACCTGGAGAACATTATACACCATACAGAGGATTTATTCCTAAATTTATTTACTATTCATTACATGATAAACCTTATACAGTATATAAAGGTCATAAACGTATCATAGACTTTGTAGGGGATACTGTACGAACATTTGCAAATATTGTAGATAACTTTATTCCAGGTGAAGCATACAATATAGGTGGTAATCAAGATTGGGAAATGGATATTAAAGATTATTCTGATTTAGTACTTAAAGCAACAGGACGTGACGATAGTCTTGTTACATATAAAGAAGCAGAACCATTCACTACAAAAGTTAAAACAATTGATTTTTCTAAATCTATTCGAGACTTAAAACATGATCCTAAAGTAAAACCAGCAGAAGGAATTAAAAAAACAGTTGAATGGATGAAATGGTATTATCGTATGGAATAAATTTCCTTAAAAATAAATAAGAAAGACATAATAAACTGTGTCATCTTATTTTAAATTTTATTAAAAAAACTTAAATTATACCTAACATGTTAATTTTCTATTTTTCATAATAAACTATTTAATTTCATTAAATAAACTATTTAATTTTTTACCAATAGCTTCTTTAGTGTATTCTTTAGATTGTATGTAACCTTCTTCTTGTAATTTTTCATATAAATTCTTATCATCAATAAGTTTTAAAATGCAATCACTTAATTCTTGATAATTCTTTGGTTCATAAAATAATCCACCTTTATTTCCACTAGCTTCAACAACTGGTGGAATTTTACTTGCAACAAATGGAGTTTTAAGAGACAATGCTTCAATTACTACAATTCCAAATCCTTCAACAATACTAGGTAGACAAAATATTGTTGATGAATTTATAACTTTTAAAACATCTTCATGTTTTTCTACAAATCCTAAGAATTCTACATTTTCTTCTAAATTTAATTTTTTAGTTAAGTTTTCAAGATCCTCTTTAAGTGGACCTGTCCCAATTATTTTACATTTTATATTAGGTATTGTCTTTTTAATAATAGCTACTGCTTGGATTAAATCATTTACTCTTTTATATTCAACTAATCTTGCTACACAAGATATAGTAATTTCAGGATATGGGTCAGATTCTACTTTTGGGAAATCAACTATATTATGAACTGTTTTAATTTTTTCTTCAGGAAAATACTTTTTTAAATTATTTTTTGTAAAATCTGAAACAGGAATCATTAAATCAAAATCACGACTTAACACATATCTTTCTACAACCTCACCAAATAAGCCAGTAATTCCCATATTTTTAACCCATTCACCAATCCATACATCATGATATCTAGCAGCTACCGGTTTTTTAAGTTTTTGTGAAATATTCCATGCTACAGGATAAGTTATAAAATTATATCCAACTATAATATCCATATCCTTTAATTGAGATCCAACTTTTTTAGCATCTCTCATAAACTTTAATCTTTTTGTAAAGGATCCCTTTTGTACATATGATCGTTTATCTCCACAACAAATAACATGAATATCATCAATATAGAAATCATCACTATTATTCTCATCATTTGATGTTAAAACAGTAATATTATGTTTTTTAGATAATTGTTCAGCTTCATTAAAAGCACAAACTTCTACACCACCCTTAATTTCTAAATCTTTACTATGTGGAAAATATTCTGTGATGATACATATATTCATATTTCTTTAGTCTCCTCTAATTTTAAAAAGTAATTTTCTTTTATTAAATATATTTATATATAATTTAATTATTTAATTTAATTAGTTTCATTACTATTAATTAATCTTCTAATTAAATTTCTATTATAAAAAAAGTATTTTTATCTTATTTTTACCATATTGATATAAAATCAATTTATTTAAATTTTAAATGAATAAAAGTTCCATTAATATAATATTAAAGAAAGTAACGTATTTAAATCAATAATATTAAATACATGTTACAATATAAAGAATAATAGAGATTAATACAATTTTCTATTTTTGCTCCGATAGTGTAGTCCGGCCAATCATTTCAGCCTCTCGAGCTGAGGACCCGGGTCCGAATCCCGGTCGGAGCACTTTTTACTATCTTGATGAAACTTTTTCTATTAATATAATTTCATAACCACATATAACTATAACAAATATATAATTTGAACATTTCTTTAGTTATAACTTTAAAAAAAAGAGGATATTAATAAAAATGATATTAATAGATCTTAGTATATTGGCAATATTGCTTATTGTTCTTTTTCCTGTTCTTAAAGAATGGATTCTTCCACCTTTTTATTCCTGGCTTAATACAAAATTAAATTATGATATATACTCAGGAAATCAGTTAGTATATCCAATGGAAAACTTACAACAAAAGGATACATGTTAGATGGTATAATAACACAAATTATTATAGCTATAATAGTATATCCTTTTTTATATGGTTATATCGCAAGAATGATTTATATAACATTGGTGATTGGAATTAATTGGATGTATATAGGGGGCTATTTAAGACCAGAAAAGTTTAGTTTGAATAAATATCTAAAGAATGATTCTTTAGATTTAGAAAATAAAAAATATTACTTTAAACATTACTTTTTATTAAATATCATGTTAATTCTATTATTTACAACAATAGGTCTGTTTATATTTATATCTAATCATACAATAACATTTGCTTTAATTATTGGTATATGCTTACAGACATTATTATGGTTTCCAGATAAAATTAATAAAATTTGGCCATGGAATTTAAAAACAAGAAAAGGAATCATATCACTAACTATTTCAATCATAATACTAACAATTATATTAATAAAATGTATAGTCATGCCTGAATATATGCTATTTATAAAAATATTATATATATTAAAATAAAATAGCAAAAAACTACTTTAATTTGGGGAATCAAAGAAAGGAAAAAAGACGGTAAAGAAAATTATAACTATTTTTTTTCAAATGATAAAATACAAACGGTGTTATGGTGATTAATGAAGTTATGGAAAGTTAAGTAATAATTATACATTATAGTCATATATTTTTATTTGCCCTTTTCTTGGTAATTATGGAACTTATTAAATCCAAAGAAAAATTTCTTTATGAGAAATTTGGATTTAAAGTATTATAGATAGTATAATTCTCTTTTTTAAGGGTTATCTTTTTTATTTCTATTATTTTTTTGAATTATTATCTTAGTATAGTTTATTTTGAATTTATTATTATATGTATTATTTTTGATACTATTTTAGCTATTTACTGTAGGATATGTAATTGTTTGAATGTAATAAAGTTTAGTAGGTATTTTTATCAGTAACTTTTTATTATTTTATTAAATAGTTTCTTTTGTTATATTTTATTTTATTTTCTCTTAATTATTTTTATTTTAATTTTTTAATATTGGTACTCTTTTTTAATTCCTTTATTGGTTTGTTTAACTTATTTTCTTAATTATTTATATTATTGAATATTTTTTGTATTTTTTCTATCTTTTTTTTAATTAGGTTTTTTGGCGTAAATCATTAAATAATTGCTTATTTTTCATGATTAATCATTATAAATTAAGTATTTTTTTTAAGTAAAAATTATTTATATTTATACTAGATTTTTAAAAAATAATATTATAAATAAGTTTAAATTACTATATTATTTTTACTAATTATTATAATTTATTTTGTATTGTTTATTTCTATTTTTTAATTTTTTAGCAAAAACTTTAATAATTAATCATGATAAATTATTAGATAAGAAGAATTAGTTATAACATGATTCTTCTATAAAAAAAATTGAAAAAATATTTTAAAAATGGTCTCTTATTCATATTTTGGATAAGTTATATAACCAACAAAATGAGATGACTAAAAAAAAGAAATTAACGTAATAGAATAGGTATATAACAAAAATCATAAAAACAAAAAAATGATAAATATAATGTTTTTATGATTTATTTTTTAATGAGGAAAATAAGTTAAATCGGTTAATTTGTAAATTTTGGTAATGTTCTAAAGAATTATTGGATATTTTTTTAGGTTAATGCAATAATTGATTTGGAATATATAAACTAATGAAGTATATCTAACAAAAGAAATCAATTTCTTAGTTCTTTTAAAGTAGTTCTAAAGATAAAAAAAATAAAGGATAACATTAATTCATTCATAAATAATGAATAACAAATTTTCAATTTTTAATCTTTAGGTAAAAAAATACATTGGCAATACTTTGTATTAAGTATAATAATATTGAATGATTGATTAGTTTTCAAATGAAAACTATATTTCTTAATTTGAATTTTTATATGAAATAATTATATTTTAAAGTAAAGAGGTTTTGAACATGTTTGAAGGATTTGCAATGAAAAAATTAGATGAAGTAGGATGGATTGAAAAAGAAAAACCAAAATGTGGGCCATGTGATGCTATAATAAAACCAATAGCTGTATCTCCATGTACATCAGATATACATACTGTATGGGAAGGAGCAATAGGTGATAGAAAAGATATGATTTTAGGTCATGAAGCTGTTGGTGTAATTGAAGAAGTAGGAGCTCACGTTAAAGATTTTAAAGTTGGTGATCGTGTAGTTGTTCCAGCTATTACTCCTGATTGGGGAGATGAAGCAGCTCAACGTGGATATCCATCTCAAACCAAAGAAGCATTAGGTGGTTGGAAATTTTCTAACTTTAAAGATGGTGTATTTGGTGAATATTTCCATGTAAATATGGCTGATTATAACTTAGCTTTATTACCTGATGATATGAAACCTGAAGCAGCAGTTATGTTAAGTGATATGTTTTCAACAGGTATGATGGGATCAGAAAATGCTGAAATACCTCTTGGTGGATCTGTTACAATTATTGGTATTGGTCCCGTTGGATTATCTGCATTAGGTGGTGCAGCAATATTAGGTGCTGGTAGAATATTTGCTGTTGGTACAAGACCTAAATGTGTAGAAGTCGCTAAAAAATATGGTGCTACTGATATCATAAACTATAAAGAAGGACCAATTGATGAACAAATTCTTGCTGCTACTGATGGAGCTGGTGTAGATTCTGTTATTATTGCTGGAGGTAATATGGATGTTTGGGGACAAGCTGTCCGTATGGCTAAAGCAGGTTCAGTTATATCAAATGTTAATTATTTAAGTGGTGCTGATACAGTCCCAATTCCACGTGAAGATTGGGGTTGTGGTATGGCTAACATAAATATTAAAACTGGACTTTGTCCTGGAGGACGTGTAAGAATGGAACGACTTATAGATATAGCTAAATATCGTGTTGATCCAGAATTATTAGTAACTCATAAATTTAAAGGATTAGACAAAGTTGAAGATGCATTAATGTTAATGAAAGATAAACCTAAAGATTTAATTAAACCAGTTGTTATAATAGATGAATAGTCTTTATTTAATAATAAATGACATATAATACCTTTTTTTAATTTTTTTTAATTTTAAAAAAATTTTACTTTTTTTGCCTAAATTATAATACTTTTAAGATACAAATATTAATATAAGATTGAATAGTAAATTATTTTTAATTATTATTATTCATATTATTTATTCGGGAATTTATTAAAACAAGTAAAAAATAGTAATATAATTTATAATAAAAAATATTAAGAACTTTTTTTTAAATATCTTCATTATTTTTTTCTTATTATAACTATAGGGCATATTATAATTATGTTACTTTAGATAATTAATTTTGGAGTTGTATCATTAAATGAGTAAAGTAGCTGTTTTGTTACCAGCATACAATGAGGAGGTAGCTATTGCAAGTATGGTAATGCTTTGTTTAAAACATGTTGATGAAGTAATTGTCATAGATGATGGTAGTAAAGATCGCACAAGTGAACTTGGTAAATTAACTGGTGCAACAGTATTAAGTCACAGTACTAATAGAGGAAAAGGTGCTGCATTAAAAACTGGTTTTGATTATGTTAAAGATAAATTTGATGTAGTAGTTACTATTGATGCAGATGGTCAACATAATCCAGATGAGATCCCTTATCTTATAAAACCTATACTAAATAATAATGCTGATATTGTCAATGGAAGTAGATATATAAATGGTCATGATACTGATACTCCTAAATATCGCCGTGTTGGTCAAACAGTACTGGATACTGCTACAAATATAGCTTCAGGTATTAAGATAACTGATACTCAAAGTGGTTTTAGAGCTTTTTCAAATGATTCACTTAATCATTTTAGAGAGATTCCAGAAGATTTTGGTATTGAAAGTGATATGTTAATTGAAGCAGGTAATGCAGGATTACGTGTTGTTGAAGTAGAAATATCTGTACGTTATGATGTGGATGGTTCTACAGATAATCCAGTTACACATGGAGTTAGTGTATTACTAAGAATATTGGGATATATGCGTCTTAACAGACCTTTATATTATTATGGGGTAAGTGGTGCAATTATACTATTTTTTGGTATTTTAATTACATTAACTGTTTATAACTCAATATATGTAGATAATTTGTACTTAATGGGTGTAGGAATATTTGTAGTAATATTAGGAATAGTATTACTATTTTCAGGTCTTATGACTGATGTAGTAAATAAATTTAAAAAATAATTAATGATTTTTAATTTATTAAAAACGGTTTGTACTTGATATTATTATTAATTTATTTTGATTATCTATTATTATTAATTTTTTATATAGTACATTCATACGAACTTTAATATATTATAGTATAATAAATAATAATTAAGAACAACTATGGTTTTATAATTATTATATTAATAAAATTACAAAAATATTGAAATAGTTAAATAACAAAGAAAATTTGGAGGATTAAGAAATAATGAGTATTAAAGATTTTAAAGGAAAAGTAATATTTATAGGTGCAGGACCTGGAGATCCTGAGTTAATTACAGTAAAAGGGGCAGAAGCTATAAAAAATTCAGATGTAATTATTTATGCAGGTTCATTGGTAAATCCAGCAGTATTGGATATAGCTAAAGATGATGCAAAGATATATAATAGTGCAGATATGAATTTAGATGAGATTATTGATGTTATAAAAGAAGCTCATGCAGAAAATAAAATAATAGCACGTGTACATACTGGTGACCCAGCAATATATGGAGCTATAGCTGAACAAATAAATCAATTAAAAGAATTAAACATTGGTTACACAATAATACCTGGAGTAAGTAGTTTATTTGGAACAGCAGCAGCATTAGAATCTCAGTTAACATTACCTGAAGTATCACAAACAATCATAATCACAAGACCCGAAGGAAGAACACCAAAACCATCAAAAGAAGCATTAGCAAAATTAGCTACACACAATGCTACAATGTGTATTTTCTTAGGAGTACAAATGATTGAAGAAGTTGTAACAGAACTAAAAAAAGAATACGACGAAAAAACACCAGTAGCAGTAGTTAAAAAAGCAACATGGCCTGATCAAGAAATAGTTCGTGGAGATTTAAGTAATATTGCTGAACGTGTACATGAAGCAGGATTTACAAAAACAGCAATGATCGTAGTTGGAGATGTATTAGATCAACAAAGTGGAGAACAATCCAAATTATATGATCCAAGTTTCTCACATATGTACAGAGATAGTGAATAAATAAATAAACAATAACCCCCATTCCCTTTTTAACTTGAATATTCTCTCTTATTTTTATGATTATAAAAAATTTACACTAAATGTATTGTATTATTAATGAAAAATATTTTGAGTATATTATGTATAGTGATATGATATTTTGTTTCTTTTCTTTTTGGTAATTCTCTCACGTTTATATATATTTTTTATCATTAACTTTTTAGTTATAACTTTTAACTTATAAAAAAATAATGATTTTAAGATAATAATCTTAAACCAATAACTAAAACAATTATTATAACAATAATAAAGTAATTTCTCAAGGTTCCACAAGATCCACCATTTATAGAACAACTTCTATTGGTAAATATTCTTGTTTTATATTCAATAAGACTTATGATAATAATCAAAAGAATTATGAATAATAATCTAGCATCAATATTAAATAATAACATTATTTATTGCTTCCTCAAATATTTCGTTTTTTTAAAGTAGTATGATATTACTTGTTCTTAAAAGTTTATATAATTATTGAATATTCAAGAAAATTTAATAAAATATAAAAATAGTTTAAATTAGGTTATCTAAATAAATAGTTTAATTTTTAAAAAAGTGTAAAGAAGGAGATTAATTATTTAATTTTTCATCTCTAATATCAATTGTATCAACAAGGTCAGGACCTGTAGAGATTATTGTAATTGGTACCCCAACAGCTTCTTCGATATCTTCAATATATTCTTTTGCTTCTTTAGATAAGTCATCGTATTTGTTAACTTTAGCACATTCTGGATATAATTTATCAATACATGTTAAAGCTATTTGGGTTGCACCATTGATCATACAAGATCTTTTAGCGAATTCTTTATCAAAGAGTCCAACTCTTCTTTTACGTTTTGTTACAACACCAAATTCTTCAATACCCATTTTTTCTGCTTCTTCAGGTGATATTTCTGTTTTGAATGGTCCTTCACCAACACGGGTAATATATGCTTTGAATACTACAATTACTTGATCAACTTTTGTAGGTCCTACACCTACATCAGCAGCAGCTGTACTAGCACAAGTATCTTTACTAGTTACAAATGGATAAGTTCCATAGTATAAAGATAATCCGAATCCCTGTGATCCTTCAATAAATACATTTTTACCTTCATCGATAGCTGTATTTACTTCAGTAGGTACATCTGTTATGTAATCTTTTAAGTCATCAATATCTTCAGCTAAATCTATTGTTCTCATTACACGATCAGAATTTGCAGGTCCACATCCACTACCAGTAGTACCGATTTTTTTAGATAAATAACTAGAATCTTTATCTTCTTGAGTATGTTTATCACTAATTATTGCACAACGTGAATCTAAAAATGTTCTTCCATCTACATTGTATTTGTTAAGATATTCCATTTCGTGTTTAAATACATCAGGGTTTACAAGAACTCCTGCTCCGATTAATAATCTAGCATCTTCATTAAAGAAACCTGAAGGTGTTAATCTTAATCCATATTTTTCACCGTTGAACTCTACAGAATGACCAGCATTAGGTCCTACTCCAGCTCTTGCAATAATTTCTGGCTTATCATGGTAACAAAAGTAGGTAATACATTTTCCTTTACCTTCATCTCCCCATTGTCCACCAACCAATATGGTACATGTCATTAAAATCTGTTCTCCTTATAACTAATATTTTTTATTCCTTACTTCATAGAAGTATAGAGCGATTATTTTAGAAAATTATTCAATAATCGCTTACCTTTAATATATATTTAGTACATTCAATAAAAAGTTTTCTATTTTAAATAACACTTTTTTATTTGAATAATTTCAGTTATTTTCCATAATTTTATTATTTAGACTGAAAAATACTTCGTAACCTTTTTAATATTAATTCTGCCCATGTAAGTGAGAATATTCCACCTAATGTTCCACCTATTACAATACCTGAATATATTCCAACAGCTCCAAGACCCATTATAATTCCTAATGAATAGGAACATATTACCTGAAATATAAGTGATCTAAATATAGTAACTATAAGAGATGTTGTTCCTTTTCCAAGACCTTGGAAAAATGATGAACTCATAATACCAATTGGTAAAGTAAATAAATATATACTAAATACTCTAATTACATCTGTTATAAGTGGAGCTAAATGTGCACTTGATCCTGTGTATGAGAATACTATGGATATTTGTGGTGCAAATATAAACAATATAACACCCAGAATGGATGACATTAACAATCCTAATTTTATAGAATAATGAAACCCAGTTTTTAGTTTATCATAGTTTTTTGCTCCATAACTAGCACCAGCAACAGTTAATACTGCAGTACCTATTCCAATTAAAGGTACCATTGCAACTTGTATAACTCTCATTCCAGAAGTAAATGCTGCTACAGCACTTATAGTTGCAACTAAAACTAATAAATAATTCATCGTAATCATTTGTATAGACATTACAAGGTTTTCCATTGTTGCAGGTATTGCTACTAAAAGTATATCTTTTACAATGAAATTTTTATAGTTAAATGCTTTTCTTCTTAAATCTAAATATGTATCTTTTTTTATCCACATCCAATAAATCATTACAAGACAAGATATAAATGATGATAATACAGATGCCCATGCAGCTCCAGCTATACCCATATTTAAGATATAAATGAATATAGGATCTATCACAATGTTTAATACAGATGTAATAGCCATTATATACATTGCTCTATTAACATCACCTTCTGATCTTAAAATTGCAGCACCAACCCCAGCAAATATGAATACAAACATGAATCCAAATACAATGTTACCATATTCTAATCCATATTGTACAGATGCTCCTGCACCCATTATTAATAAAATAGGTTTTAATATAGGTACTAATATTAATGGAATAATGATTGATAAAATTATTGTTATTATGACTGAATGCAGTGCCGCATTATCTGCAGTAGCTTTATCATCTGCACCAATACATCGAGCTATTAAAGAATTTGCTCCTGCACCAATTCCATTTCCAAATCCAACCATAACCATAAATAAAGGTGATATAAATCCAATAGCAGCTAATTGTGCTGCACCTAATCCAGATACCCATATACTATCAGCTAAGTTATATGTTACCATTAAAAGCATAGATATCATCATAGGAAGAGCTAATTTCCTTATTGCTATTTTTGGATCCCCTTTAATAATATCAATATTACTATGGTCTGTTTTTTCTTCGCTCATTTTTAACCTCCTGTCTTTAAAGTAATATTTTTTTATTTCTTATTTTCAAATACTCCATTACATAATATATCAAAAGAAACTTCTTTTAATTGGGATATATTACAATTAGGATATTCATTAATGTATTTTATAATAGCTGTTGCTTCATACATCATATAAGAGAAATATAATTCTGAAGGAATTTTAAGTATATATTTTGATTTTATTTTTTTAAAAAACTCTTGGGAATGTTTAGGTTTAATTTCAAGTTCTTTTTGTGAAATATCTTTTTTATTAGCATAATAATTAAAAGATACTAAAAAGTTTAATACTTCAGGATTATTTAATCCAAAGTCTATAAGGTTATTCCACAGATTTTCTAGTCCTTTATCAATATCTTCTTCATTTATGTTACTTGTATTTTCTATAAGTTTCTTTTTTGAATAGAGATATACTTGATT
Organism: uncultured Methanobacteriaceae archaeon; assembly: GCA_964399835.1. Lineage (GTDB taxonomy): Archaea > Methanobacteriota > Methanobacteria > Methanobacteriales > Methanobacteriaceae > Methanosphaera. The sequence continues at coordinate 39,546 of CAYNSJ010000010.1, forward strand.
AATTAGATCCTTTTTTGTTTTGAAATAGTTGAATAATGTTCCTTTAGCAATTTCAGATTTTTCAGCAATTTCTGAAGTGGTGGTTTTATCAAAACCTTTTTCATAGAAGAGTTTTAGAGATTCTTCCATTATTCTCTCTTTTTTGTCATTCATTATACTATCTCCAAAATGACTAGTTAGTCACTCTATAATGACTGATTGGTCAGTCTACTATATAAATGTATATGTTTATAAAATAAATATTGTAATAAAAAAATAATTATGTAAAAAAAATGAGAAATAAAATTAATATAAATCTTCTTTAATTCTATTAAATTCCTTATCAGAAAGTACAGGTTTAATATTATCTACAGAAACATCTTTATCAACATTAGCATACAACATACCACGAGTTCTTGAAAGCATCAATGGTTTTTCTAATGTGTATACTCTTAAGATCCATACATAAGCATCGCCACTTCCAATATATGATTTAACATGTTTATTTGTCCATATATGATACTTATTTACACCACCAATTCTACTAGATGGCTTTTTAATTATATCTTCTACTTTTGCATAATATTTAACTTCTATTTTATCTTCTTCTTTTTTTGGAAGTGCATTCTTTTTAACAAAAGATTTTTCTTCTTTTTCAAAACTATCTGTAAAATTATCTTTATTAGCATAACTTACTGTAGGATATAATAAAAAACCTTTTAAGCTAGTATTATATTTTCTAATTAAAATTGTCTGTTTTCCTTGGCCTAATGCTTCTACAGTAGCATTCCATTCATTTAAACATTTAGTAGTACTTGTCATATAGATCACTTTTTTTAATTATTTAATGGTTAATTTACTATTCTAATTAATTATATATTATTCAAATTTATTAAAATTTACAGAGTAATTAATATTATTTCTTAAATCACTTTAATTATTTTTAATTGTTGTATAAACTTATTAATAGTCCAAATTAAAGTTATTACATAATATTATATGATTTTTCTAAGGAAAACTTATTATCAATAAATAATAAAAATAATATATTATAGAAAAGGAAATAATAAGAAAGATGGGGCTGGCGTATATGAGTTTATTTAATCAGGATATGGGTGAAGAAGAAATTAAAAAATTAACTGGAGGATTTCTTTTATTAAATAGTTTTGTAGATACATTAAGACAAAATAATTTAACAATGCAAGATGGATATGCAATACAAAAACAATTAAAAGAAGATTATAAAAACGGAGATATCAATTTAGAAACTATCAAAATAAGATTAAATTATTTAATAAGAGAAAAAGAAAAAATCAATCAAAACAAACCAAACAATCCTAATCAAACACAATCTGTTGATAATAATAATATAGATTATCAAGATAATACTGAAACTCAACAACCTACCTTTTCTGACAATTCACAAGTTATACCTGAAGAAGATACAGATACTATACAACTCATATCACCTGAAAATACAGATACTAATCAAATATCTCAAGATAATACAGAAGTTCCACAACCTATATCACCTGAAAACACAGATACAACACAAGTTACAACTCAAGAAAATACAGATACTCAACAAATCAGTTATAACATGATGGATTTGAGCCTTGATGAAAAATTTTTAATATTCACCATGAACCAAGACTATAATAAAGTCAAATGTAAAAGATGCAATACAAATAATCTTAATATAGACAATTACTGTTATAGATGTGGTGAACAATTAAAAACAGATAACCTTAATGAACAGGATAATATCATAAGTTTAGGACCTGTAAAAAATAAAGATTTAAAAAATGCTAAAATAATTAATTCAGGTACTATAAAAACAAATAAAACTAATAAAATAAAATCAAACAATTTATCAACAACAGAATCCAATTCAACATATACAACTACAAACTCAACAAATTATAATAAAAACGATAGCTCAGAAAACGATGATGAATGGTCTGATTTAGAAAAAATGTATAATCAAAGCATAAAAACTCAAGAAAATTTAAATCTTAAATATGTAACAGTTATCTATTTAACATCTTTAAAAAATAATCCTGTGATAAAAAAATATCCTGACTCATATAAAGAAAAATATCATGTACAAGATATGAACTCAGTTATAGAATATGCATTAAATAATAATTATATTCAAAAACCTTCAAAGAAAATAAATGCATTAAATATAGCTAATACATATAATATATCCGAATTAAAAGAAACACTAAAAAAATACAACATCACAGCCACAGGACATAAAGATGAATTAATCAAACAATTAGAAAATAACTTAAATATAAATTACTTAGTTGAAGAATTCCCAGGTAAATCATATATAGTTACAGAAAAAGGTATAGACTTCATAAATCAGAATTCACAAGTTAACTTTTATGACAAATATCTTTACAATCATTCAATAGAAAAATATGATAAATTATATCAAGAAAATAAACAAAACATGAGTCTTGAAGAAATAACTATTAAATACTTAACTGATTGTGAAAATGAATATGTAACAGATTGTTATTATGGATCATACCGAAATGAACTATTAATAAAAGCTGAAGTATATAATGATTTAAATGATAAAATAAATGCATTAAAAAATTATATAAAAGTATACATCTGTGATATTAATCCCTGGGATGATCGAAACATTGGAAGTTATGATTCTTTCATTATAGAAAATATAACCACAACAATTATTGAATTAATAAAAACCTTAAAAATGGAATTTCAGGATCTTAAACAATTATATGAAGAATGTTCAAATGATTTAAAAATACCATTACACATAGTATCTGATAAAGAATCATTGAAATACTTATTAAAACTATTTAATGGTGAAAAAGTAAATAAACTAAATCATGATATTAGAAAAAGATACTCAGCAGGAAACGTATACTACTCTTTCAGTAATAAAAAAGAAGAAGAGGAAGTATGTCAAAAAGTAATGTCTATATTTGAATAAATATTACATGACATATAATTCAAAGTTATTAAGTTATAACAGAATCAGTTTAATATATTAAAAATATACCTCTATTTTTTTTTATAAATGAACAATTTCTGTCTATTTTTTTATGAGATTTAATATCCGATTATACCTATTTATGAATAAGATTTTTTGTAATAAAGTTGGTTCTATTGTCATTTTAAGATTATAATTTTTATTTTGTTATACTTTTAGTAAATACAAAAAGGTATTCTTTAAAAATAAGTGATTATACTGAGGTAGTAACTAGTTAATTACATTGTTAATATTATATTTATTTTTTATTTTATTTTTAATAATCATTTTCTATTTCTATTAATTTTTAAGTTTTTAAATAGTATTTTTTTCATACTTTATTATTAATTTATATTATTTGTTTAGAAACTTTTGATTTTTTTTATAGACAGTTCATATTTATTAGTAATGAAAAAGAAATTATATAACATAATATAATGAAAAAAAATAATTTAGAGGTTTGGTAGAATGTTATTAAATGAATATAAAAAGCCTACTAGAGAACATTACAAGATTTTTGGACTAAGTTGGGCTGGATGGATATTCGATTTTTATGATTTAATGCTGTTTTCTTTTCTTTTAATACCTATAAGTAAAGAATTAGGCTTTTCAAATTTAATGATATCTTATGCAATAGGAATAGCTCTTCTTGCAACAGCAATTGGTGGTATATTCTTTGGTGCATTAGCTGATAAATATGGACGTAAGAAGGTTTTAGAACTGACTATAATAGTTTATAGTATAGGTGCTTTTTTAAGTGGATTTACATTTTCCATATGGTCTTTACTTTTATTTAGAATAATCACTGGATTTGGTGTAGGTGGAGAATGGGCAACAGGACAAACTTATATTAGTGAAACTTTTCCTCCAAATTTAAGAGGTAGATTTGGTGGAATTATGCAAACTGGTGCACCTCTCGGTATAATGTTAGCATCAGTTGTAGGGGGTTTATTATCTCCAATAATCGGTTGGAGATATTGTTTCATGTTATCTGTTATTCCAGCACTTATTGTTGTTTATATGAGAAGAAATCTTCAAGAATCTGATATGTGGATAGAAAATAAAGGTGAAACTGATAAGAAAGATAGATTCGTTAACGAATTTAAATTATTAGTATCAAAAGAGTATAGAAAAATATTTTTATTATCTTTAGTACTTTGTATATTTGGTATGAGTGCTTATTGGTTTACTTACACTTGGTTACCTGATTATTTATATGCTGAAAGAGGACTTTCACTAGTTAAATCAGCACTGTGGGTAATTATTGTCCAAGTAGGTGGATTTTTAGGTTATGCTTCATTTGGTTATGTATCGGATAAAATAGGTAGACGACCAACATTTACAATCTATGGGGTAATAATGGCTATTGGAATTTCAATGATAACCATCTTTTGGGGTGTAGTTGAATCTAATCCTCAGATGATACTGTTCTTTATGTTCTTAGTAGGATTTGGAACAGGATTCTTTGGTGGTTTTGGACCATTATTTTCAGAAGTATTCCCTACAAGAATCAGAAATACGGGTATGGGGACTGTATTTAATTTATCTAGAGGAGTACAATTCTTAACACCGGTTGTTATCGCATTAATATCTGCAAGTTCACAAATGAGTTATGGAATATTCCTAGCAGCAATATTTGCAATATTATGTGGTCTATGGATATGGACTTTCCCTGAAACTAAAGGAATTAAATTAAGTGAATTAGAAGAAGAAAATAAAATAAAAATTTAATTAAAATCTTTAAATCTAAAGTAGTCAAAGATAAAATAAATTTTTTACTCTTTGATCTTTATGATTTTTAAAAGTTAGCTTTCCTACTTTTTTTAGTAATTGATATAGATGTTATGTATAATTTATTCTATTTTTTTTAAATACTTGTATTATTAAATAAATATCATTAAATATGTGAATATGTTTCTTTATAAGAATTGAATTTAGAAGTCATCTCATTTAAATCATTGATCATATCTCTATTTTCTAAAATATAACTAAACGTATTGTTAATTAACATCTGAATAATATCTATTTGATCATTGATATCCAAAATATCTTCTCTTTCTAAACATATTTCATCATAATCAATCTGAACTAAATCACGTCTATACTGTGTTTTTATTTCATCTCTTAAATCTTTTTTAATGAAATGTTCAAGTATTGTTATAATATCATTAGCCATAGTATTTCCAAATAAAGAAGACTCATTAATTTGATCTTTATTGAAATTCTTTTCATTTACAATCTTTATAAATGAACCATATGCTTGACATCCATGTAATATAAATCTACCCTCAGTAGTATGAGCTGAAAACTCATTTCCTGCTAATATTTTTTCATTTCCATTAATTGTTAACAATACAAATGATTCAAGTATTGAATTTTTTTTAATATTTAATTTATACATAACTATCTGTTCAAATATCTCTGCAAATATATGATGAGCTAATTCATGTATTATAGTTGCAATTTGTACTGATTCATCAAGTCTATCATCTAAAAAAATAGTATTATACTCATAAAGACCTAAATCAGACCCTCTTGATTTGTATGTAATATTGGTATATTGTTTTGCTATTGTAAATACTTTTTTAAAAGCTGAATCATCAGGATTAATTTTTAAATCAACAGATCCCATATCTAAAATAGTATATAATATATTTTTATATATACCGGGAGTTAAAGGTTCTTGTAACAATTTTAGATTTTCTTGTGTGAAAAAAGAATTAAAATCATCAACTGTTTTTCCATTAACAAGATATTTTTGTTTTAATAAAGAATCACAGTTTACACACTTTTTATTTTGTGATGTGTTTTTTGTACCACATGCAGAACAATATATCATACTCATAATATCAACCATTTAAATGTTTATCTTAAGATTATATTATATATTTTTAATATGTATAAAAATTTCTTTGGTGATTTAATAAATTATTTACTAAATGTTACTATAATTTAAACGTATTTACTTAAAAATTAGTAAAGGATATTCTTTAAAAACAGAGTTTACTATCAAAAATTTATATATTACAATTGATAATATAATATTTATGGATACTAAAGAAAAAATATTATCTGAATCATTTTTATTATTTTTAAATAATGGTTTAAGTAATATATCAATAACTGATATCATAAAAAAATGTGAAATAGGTACTGGAACATTTTACTACTATTTCAAAAATAAAGAAGATCTAGTTTCCACAGTAATTGATAAATTTTTCTTAGAAGTAGCATTTGAAAAATTAAATAATGCAAAAGAGTTTAAAGGTAATTCTAAAGAAAAAATAGAATATATTATATATTTAACATTAACATATAAACCAGTATCCTCTGATTCTAAAGCCTTAGATGATAAACTAATGAAATCCTATGATCGTCGTGATTTAAATATATTCCTATTTGAATCTATGAGATATTATGAATCCATTTCAAAAAAGAATCAGACTTTCCATAAAGAATTAGAAAATTTATATAAAACAATTATAAATGAAGGAATAAAAAATAATGAAATTAAGAATTTGGATATTCCTGATTTAGAAAGACTTATTTATAATATTACTTATGGAACCTTTTATTCATCAATGATATTTTCAGAATTAGATGTTAAAAAAGTAATTAAATCTGATCTGGATAATATCTGGACTTTAATTGAAAAATAAGAATACTTTTTCTTGGATAAAACAATTTCTCAAAATTTATTATTAACATTGTTTATTTTTATAATTATATTATTAGTATTATGTCTATTTCTTACTTGTTTTTTCTGAACTACTTTTCTATTTTCTAGGGATTTCAATTTTTTTACTTGATCAATGTTTAATAATAATGGTTAACTTTTTATATGATTATTAATAGAATATTACTTAAAAGTAATACTATTATTTAGTATAAGTAATACTATTTATTTTTTTAGGAGGAAAAAAATAATTAAAAAAATTATTCTAAAAAAAATCTAAAAATGATAAAAAACAGACAAATTAAACCATTAAAAACTAATGAAGACTTATCAAAATTTAAATCTTCAAACAAAAAAATAAACAAATATCTAAACAACCAAGCAAATATCAACTGGAAAAAAGGAAAAAGCTTTACCTACCTAATAAGCATAAATAATGAGAACATAGGTTTTTTCTCCTTAAAAAAAGAAAAAACAGAAAATAACAACCAAGCACTAAAAATAATATGCTTTTACATCTGTAAAAACTATAGATTAAAAGGAATAGGAACAGAAATATTAAATGACATTCAATGGTGCAGTAAAAGTAACCAACAAAAAATAAATTATATAATAGCAGACACATATGTAGAAAGTTGTATGTTCTATTTAAAAAATGGCTTTGACTTTTATAAAATCAATAAAACAAAAAAAGATAAAAAAAATATCATAACCCTATATAAAAACATTGAAAATTTATATGAATAAAAGAAAACATATTATTTAATTCAAAAATTTATATTACTATTTTTTATACTTATTATAACCTATATTTTTTTACATCTTTTATATAAATATATATTCTAAAGCTGTTATAACTTGTGAATTGATTTATATCTTTTAATATAATCCAGTTATAATTTATCATAAGGTATATTAAGTTCATATTCATTTAATTATATTATTTATCCAGTATATTATTCAATAATAAAGTAATGTTAATAAAATTAATTTATATCATCTTTTTTAATTGAAATTGAGGCTGACTCATGATATGTAATTTATTATATATTGATGTATGTAAATCTATTTA
>CAYNSJ010000011.1:0-46236 GCA_964399835.1 uncultured Methanobacteriaceae archaeon
AAACAACTTTAGCATGTGGACAATATACATTTAATTAAAAATCATCAAATAAATCAGAGTTCTCAATATCAACTTCAGAAAATACATCTTCTGAATTTCCATAAATTGATGCTATTACTGGTGTTTCTGTACGTATATTTGATAATTCTTTTAACTCTTTTCGTTTTGATCTAACTCCAGGACTAGATAGTCCTACTGAGTTTATAACTCCCCCAGGTATTTTAACAACCGTTGGATTTTGATAACCTTCATTAGCTTTTAAACTAAAAGATTTTGTTACTATTCCTCCAGCTCCAGCTCTTGAAACCATCTTCATTGATGAAGCAGATGTTCCAAGAATACCGGCGGCTAGAAATAATGGGTTTGATAATTTCATTCCTAATATTTCTGTTTTTAACATTATTTTTCTAAGTCCTATAAAGTTTTTAATTAAATTTGATAAATTTTTTTTTATTCTCATAATTATTTATGTATGTTAAAATTATTAGAGATTATGGTAAATATTGCAAATAGCAATTATTGAAAAATAGGATATTCAAAATTTTTCAGAAAATAAGATAGTAATCTTAAGAATTAATATTTTATAATTCTTATATTTAATTAATATAATAATTATTTAAAAAAAAAATATATTTAAATATTATAATATTGTAAACAATGCAACTAGTAATATCCATAAGAATAAACAACTAGCTACTGTTTTAACAGTATTCATTTTAAAATCATTATATGTCATTGCCATCACCTGACAGTTAGAAAGTTAATTCAAATTTAATTTTATTTTTTTTTATTTTTTTTATTGTTCAACTTTATACACTAAACTATTGTAAATGAGTTATATAAAAAGACTTTCTGAATTTTTATTCGAAAGTATACTAATTATTAAAGGTTATAATTTTTAACTTGATATATATGTATATATACGAACTAAATATAAAGTTGAATTAATACTGATATAATTTTCTAGAAAAAAATAGTTAAGATATTTAAAAGAATAAAAATTCATTTTATAAAATATATTCTTTTAAAATTTATTATTTATTAATTGAAAATAATATTTTCATAATTTAAACATTGTTCTGGTTCATTATGTATTACAACATCATAAATATTATCATATTTTTTATATAAAGCATTTTCACAATTATGTGAAATATTATGAGCCTCAAGAATTGTTAGATTAGAATCAACAACTATATGCATATCAACTAATATATTAGAAGGAGTACCTCTTGTTCTTATAGCATGCACACTTGAAACTCCTTCAATATTATCTACAACATCATGTATTTCTTCAGAAGACATTATATTTTTATCCATTAAAATATTAAGATTATGATACAATATTTCAATAGCTTCTTTGAAGATGATTAAAGCTATGATCAAAGAAATTATAGGATCTAATATAGTTAATCCAGCTTGTATTAATATTAATCCAAATATTATTGCTAAAGAAGAAAAAACATCACTTTTTGTATGTTTACTATCAGATATTAGAAGATCACTTTTTAATTCTTTTCCTTTTTTACCTTCATATACTGATACTGCAATATTTATTATAAGTGTTACCACCATTACAACAAAACTTTCTGTTGAAACTAAAGGTATTGCCGTACCATAAAATCTACCAATAGTTGCTGTTATAACTTCAAATCCAACAATAAATAATAACATTGCTATACCTATAGATGCTAATGTTTCAATTTTATAATATCCATAACGATGTGAGTTATCGTTAGGTCTAGCTGCAATAGTAATACCAATAATCCCAATAATATTAGATATAGCATCAGCTAATGAATGATATCCATCTGTTGATATACTAAGAATGTTTGATGAAAACCCATATAAAATTTTAATGATAGCTACTAATAAATTTAGAAACAATATTAAAATCATGATTTTTTTAACATTTTTAAAATAATCAACTTTATTTTTATTTGTCAATTTTATTACCTTTTTACAATTAAATTTAATCAATGAATTTAAGTTTTTTTGGAAATGTATTTTTTGTATTTTTTCATTTGCTTCTTTTTTTATTTTTCTAATATTTCCAATGATTAATTAAAATCATAAAAGAATATTAGAAATTGATAATATAAATATACTCTTCTAATTTTTATTCGTTTATATACTAATTATTAAAGGTTATAATTTTTAACTTTATAAATAAGTATAAATACGAACTATCAGTATTATAATAAACTAAAGTATTAGTTATAATAAACTAAAGTATTAGTTATAATAAACTAAAGTATTAGTTATAATAAACTAAATTATGTAATAATAATTAAAATGAGTATTAAAATATAGAAATTAAAAAGGATTATTCAAGAGAATATTCCTCAAAAATAAGTAAATCTAATTATTTAAACTTAATACTAACTGTTTACCTGCTTCAACAGCTTTATTAACTTCATCACCCATTTCATTTTTATGATATTCAAGTTTATCTTCTTTATCAAAAATATCCATTTTGTAATCTGAATAATCTTTTACCATCAATGTGTTACATACTAAAACTTGTTGAGGTTTATAAGAAAACATTCTTTCTAACTTACTTTCAACTTGAGCTATTTCATTTGAAATACCTTTTTTAATCATAGCTTCTTTAGTTAAATCCATTGTATAAACACATATTGTTTGAATTTTTTTTGGTGCAAGTGTAGATTTATCTGCATCATAAACTAAATAAGGATATAATAATCTTTCAAGGAAACATTTGGTCATAGCATTTATATCACCAAAATATATTGGACTTCCAATTATTAACCCATCACAAGTAGCAATATCATCTAAAATTGAAGTTAATTCATCTTGACAATTACAAGTCCCATATTTTTCATTATCTAACTTTTTACATAACATACACCCAGTACATCCACTATAATTTAAATCATATAAATCAATTTTTTTAATTTCAATATTTTCTTCAGTAGTATTTTCTTTTATACCATCTACTACTTTTCCTATAATAAAATCAGTATTCCATTTTTTACGTGGACTACCATTAATTGCTATAAATTTCATGTTTAATTATATTTAAATAAATTCTATAAAAAATCTGTTATAATATAGTAGAAATAATAATTTAATAAAAAGTTAGTTACTAAATAGTTATATTTTATAAGTTATAAGTTATAATAATAAAAAAAATAATTTAAAAAAAGAGAAAATATAATTACATATCTAATCTTTTCCTAAAGCTTTTAATGGTAAATCTAGCAAAACCAAAAGTAATAAATGATACCAATGCCCTACCTACTGCTAAACCCATCCATATACCAATTAAACCATAACCTAAATATATACCAAAGAAATAAGTCAAAGGAACTGTAGCTAAAAGCTCTCTACAAATTGTAAAAAACAAACTTACGTTTCCTTTCCCAAGACCTTGATAAATAGAACTGGATATCATTCCTATACCTGTAAATGCAAAAGCTAAACCTGCAACACGTAAAAATTGAGCAATAGTTGGAACTAAACTTATTGTTTCAGGTGTATATGCAAATATAGTACTCAATGGATCAGCAAGTAGTAAAAATATAATTGTAATACTCAATCCAAACAAAGCACCTAATTTAGCACCAGATAAATGAGCTCGAGATAAATAATCTCCATTTTTAGCACCATATGCACTTGCACTTACTGCAACTACTGCTGAACCTATTGCAGTTAAAGGCATTACTGCAAATAAATATAATCTCATTCCAGAAGAATAAGCAGCTACTCCATATTGTCCAGCAATTTGTGTAATAAATATTAAGTAAAATGCTACAGATATTCCTATTATAAATAATTCTAAAGAAGCTGGAATTCCAACTTTTAAAATATTAGAAGTTATTTCTCTATTGAATTTAAATTTTTTTAAATTAACATCAATATACGTATCTTTCTTTACTAAAATCCAATAAAAAATAACAATTGCTGATACAAGAGCACTAATTACTGATGCTAAAGCCGCTCCTGCTGTACCCCAATTCAATACATAAATAAATATAGGATCCAAAATAGCATTCAATATTACAGATACTATAACAGCGTACATTGCTCTTTTCATATCACCTTCTCCACGAAGGATACCACTACCACCATTAGAAAAAATCATAGAAAATAGACCTGCAAATAGTACAGTACTATAATTCAATCCTTCAGTTAATGAACTTCCACTTGCTCCATAAAGAATTAACAATGGTTTTTCAATTAATAACAATAATATTGTTAAAATAATTGAAGCAATAATAAATATAACAATTGAATGTGTTGCAGCATTACTTGCATTTTCTTTACTTTTCGAACCAACATATCTACTTATTATACTTGTAGCACCAACACCTAACCCTACACTAACACCATTTAATATCATAAATACAGGTGTTACAAATCCTATTCCAGCAATAGCTGCTTCACCTAAACCTGCTACCCAAATTCCATCAATAATATTATATAATGTTGTTAACATCATTGAAATCATGATTGGCCATGCTAAATGTTTAATAGCTTTTTCTGGTTCTCCCAATAATAATTTTATATTTTTCTCCATATATTCACTCCAAGTATCTTTTTAATTATTCTTCTTTTATTTTTTCTAATTTTTCTTTAAATTCTTTTGATTGTTTAATTTTTAAATCTATTTTTTTCAATTGTACTTCCATAAGTTTAATATGGTATTTTATATTATCTCGTTTTAATTCAAGTAATTCAATAGAGTAATCATTATCCGATTCAATATCTGCATATATACTTAAAATATCACCATAACTTAAACCGGAATTTTTGATTATTTCTTTTGTATTACTTGTAATTCTACAACTGATTTTTTGATCTTTATTTTCTTTATTAGTCATATTTATCATTCAAATAAATTTATTGAAAAAATATTTATTAATATATATTATATTGTTAGTCTTATGATATAAGTCTTACATAATTTTTTGTAGGACATTTTTCATTTTGATAATATATAAATAAGGAAGTAATATTCAAAAACATAATTTTCATAAATAACATAAAAAAAGTTTATGTTTCTTATGTTTTTCATGTTATAACATTTTAAGTTAAAATAAGAATAAAAAATAAAGTAAAAAGATATAAGTTATAAGTTTTTATAAACTAAGTTATTAAGGTATAACACTAAAATTTGATAAAAAAATAGAAAACACAAATAAAAAAAATATTTATTAGTAAATAGATGTTCCATTTGTATTATATGGTTTTATAATGTTTAAATACTTTTTAAAAAAAGCATCTCTCAATTTATATTTACCTCGTGACTCTTTTACAATAATATTTTTATTAGTTAAATTTTTCAACAAAGAGGAAGGTTCTGAATTAAGATTCGCATTATTTTTAATTTCATTATACGAAAATATAGTATTATCACTTTCAGCCATCATAGCTAATACTTTTCGTTCTTCTTGAGATGATTTATCATACATACCTTTAAATTCACGCTGTGCCAATATATTCAAAGATTCTAAAAATGATTTATTAAACTCTTCTAGATCAACATGATTATCTTTTGCTTCTTCAAAACAATTATAAGCAAGTATTTGCATATAATATGGAATTCCTTCACTAATTTCATATATATTTTTCAAACAATCATCTGAAAAGGTTACTTTTTCTTTATTTGCTGGAATTTCAATAGCATCACATAGTTCCGAAAAAGATAAAGGTTCTATAACAAAAGGTTCAAAAATTCTAACTGCAGAATCTACTTTATCTTGGATTTTAGAAAAAATATCTTCTGAACCCGTTGCAACAAACATTATTTGTTTTCCTTGTAAATTCAATTCTATTAAAGCATTTTGTAAAATACTCAAAATTTTCATAGAATCATTATTATCCATTATTCTTTGTAAATCATCAAACAATAAAATCAATACAGGATTATCTCCATTTAACTCATCATAAATTATTTTTAATATTTTTTCTATTGCAATAGAAGGACTAGTCTTAGGTATCTCCCTAGAAATAGATACTCCACCAACAAAAGGAATATTAACTCCTAATGAATTAATTTTCTCCCAAAAATGACTGATATTTATATTTAAAGTATCAGAACATTTTTCTATAATTAAACTGTATATATCTTCAAAATTTCCTTCAATAAGTGGAATCCTAACAGGATATACATCTTTTAAGTCAGATATCTCTTTTTCAAATTTTAATAATAAACAAGTTTTTCCGATTCCTTTAGGACCATATAATATTATATGACCTGGTACTCCTTGTTTAGTAGATTCATATGTTTTTTTTAGTTCATTTAATTCATTATTCCTACCTGTGAAATATGAAGGTAAAATTCCAGTTCTTTTCCTAAAAGGATTCATAAAATCATTCTTCCTATTTTCATAAATAACATAAATTCTTTTTATGTTTATTATGTTTTTCATGTTTTAATTATTTAGTTATTAATAGTTAGATATAAATATAAAAAATATAATCATCAAGTTAATAAGTTATTTATTGAGACAAATCTCAATATACTCCACAATAGACTAAAAAACATATTAATACTGAAAACAATATACTTAAATTTTTAAATTTATATGTTATATAAATTTAATGAATATTATAAAACTTTGGAAAAAATAACAGAATATAATTTTCATAAATAACATAAAAAAAGTTTATGTTTCTTATGTTTTTCATGTTATAACATTTTAAGTTAAAATAAGAATAAAAAATAAAGTAAAAAGATATAAGTTATAAGTTTTTATAAACTAAGTTATTAAAGTATAACACTAAAATTTGATAAAAAATAAAATTCAAATATAATATACATGAAATGCTACATTACAATAACAAATATAGGATTCATGGCAACATCTGAAGATAACCAGATAATAGATTATCAACTATTTTCCAAAGATAAAATAATAGAAAAAATAGAACAAATTCAAACAAACAAAATAACATCTGAAGAAGAACAAATAATTAACAACAACATAAAAGATTATGATGAAATCATAATTGAAACAAATAGTTCAAAAACACAATACAACAACATAAAACAAAACGATAAAATAATATTAGAAAAACAGACAAAACAAGGAAAATATATTCGGGATAACTATCAAGAAATAATAAATATTATCCAAGAAAAAGAACAATTAGATTACTTAACAGATATCAGAAAATTACAACACATAACTTATAGACAAGTAACCAAAGATAAAATCAGAGCATCCACAAAAACAGATGATGTAATGATCATCGAAACAATAAATTCATTAGAAGAAATTGAAGATACTACTGGAAAATTAATTGAAAGGTTAAGAGAGTGGTGTACTCCTTATTTACCTGAGTTAGATAAAATCAGAAATCATGAATTATATACTAAAATAATTGCTGAAGAAACAACACGTGAAAACATTAAAATAAGTCCATTACTAAAAAATACTAAAATAACTTTAGATGATGAAAATGATATAACATTACCTGAAGAGGATATTCAGATAATAAAGACATATGCCTTATCATTAAATGAGTTATATAAATCAAAAAATAGTATGGAAGAATATATACAAGAAAAAATAGTAAAAATAGCACCAAACCTTAATGATGTTGCAGGAGCAAATCTTGCAGCTAAACTAATTGCACATATGCATGGTTTAGAATCACTTGCAAAACTACCATCAAGTACCATTCAAATTATTGGAGCAGAAAAAGCTATGTTTAGACACTTGAAAACTGGAGAAAATCCACCAAAACATGGTTTAATCTATCAACATCCTTCAGTTAGAGGATCTAATTGGTGGGTACGTGGTAAAATAGCAAGGGCTGTTGCTGCTAAAATTTCTATTGCTGCAAAAAAGGATGCGTTTACACATGATTATGATCCTACATTAAAAACACAACTTGATAAGAAAATTGAAAAAATAAATAAAGATCATCCATTCCAAGAAAGGAAGAAAAAAGTAGAAAGTAAAAAGACTAAAAAAGATAAGAAAGATAAAAAACAACATAAGAAAAAGAAAAATAGAAAGAAAAAACTTAAAAAAGGAGATTATTTTTATTAATCCATAGGAGCGAATAATTAAATGCTAATTAATGAAATATCAGAGAATGTATATCAAATTGACAATCAAATTGCTACTGTAAATTTAGATGTTGGAAAACAAGTATATCAAGAGAAACTTTTACAACATGAAGATAAAGAGTTTAGATTATGGAATCCTAGAAGATCAAAATTAGCTGCAGCAATTCGAAATGGATTATCAATATTCCCATTTAAAAGGGATTCTACTGTATTATATTTAGGTGCTTCTGCAGGAACTACACCTTCACACATTTCAGATATATGTATTGATGGAAAAGTATATTCTATTGAATTTGCTCCAACAATGATGAGAGAATTTTTGGAAATATCACAAAATAGAGAAAATTTAATTCCATTACTTGAAGATGCAACACATCCATTGAATTACCAACATCTTATTGAATCATGTGATATTATATATAGCGATGTAGCACAAGTTAAACAAACCGATTTATTTTTGGATAATTTCAAATTATTTGGTAAAGATAATGCAATCGGTATAATAATGATTAAGGCTCGTAGTATAGATGTAACACAAAATCCAAATACAATATTTAAACAAGAAAAAATACATTTAGAAGAGGGTGGTCTTAAAATCTTAGAAGAAATAAAACTTAACCCGTATGAAAAAGATCATATAGCTTATATTTGCGAAAGATCTTTTTAATTAATCTTCTTTTTTTTTGAAAATATTTTGAAATATATAATTAATGTTATGAACAGATAATTTTTATTTAGAAAATATTATACTAATCTACTTATTCTATCAATAATTTCTTTGGATATATACTGTTTTGTATTAAAAGATATTTTTTCAGATTGATTATCATATAATAAAATTACTTCATTGTTATCTGAACCTGGTCCAGCATCTTCTTTTAAAATATCATTTGCAATCATAAGATCAGCATCATATTTTTCCATTCTATTTCTTGATTTTTCGATTAGTTTATCCTCAGTTAATCCAGCTTCTGCTTTGAACCCTACAAGGAATACATCAGGATTTAGATCTTTTATTTGAGCTAATATTTTAGGTAATTTTGTAAATTCAATAGAAATATTCTCATCTGAAGAATATTTATCTTCAATAACACCACCAATTTTAAAATCAGATACTGCTGCTGCAGATATATAAATATCACTATTTATTATTTCTTTAGATATTACATCCATCATTTCTTGAGTTGTTTCCGTATCAATTCTCTTGAAAACTTTTGGTATATGGACATGAATTTTTCCACAAACTAAAGTTACATTTGCTCCTTGTCTATATGCTTCTTTAGCTAATTCTACTCCCATTTTTCCAGAACTTCTATTTGTAATTCCCCTCATTGCATCCATAGGCTCAAACGTTGCACCAGTATTAATTAATACATTCATACCTTCTAATTTTTTACCTAGTGTCATTCTTTCAGCAACTAATGTTATATCTTTTTTACTTGGAAATTTAGATTTATTCTCTTCATCTTTTGGTTCCATGAACCTTATTTCATTATTTTCATTTTTTATCTTAGTAATATTTTCTTGTATAGCTTTATACATAGATTTATGCATTGATGGAACAAATAATATTGGTGTTTTATATCCATTTGCAGTTATTAATAATGTACTAACAGGATTATCAGCTATTTTATATGCAAATTTACTTATTGTATTTGCTGTAGCAGGTGCTACTATTATAAGATCTGCTTGTGCATTTTTAACATGCTCAATCTTACCTGTAAGCTTTGTTACTACAGGTTTTCCTGTTGCAAACTCCATAGTATAAGGAGTTATTATATCTGTAGCATGTTCTGTCATGAAGCATTCTACATCATAGCCTTCTCTTTTTAATTCTCTTGCTAATTTTATTGATTCTATTGCAGCTATGCTTCCAGTTACACATAAAATTATTTTCATCATAATTCTCCTTTAATATTTTATATTTTTTTAAGACTCTATTATAATAATATATCAATGTTAATAATTAATGTTTAATTATTTAAAATTAGAAAAATAATTTAAGGTAAAATTATAAGTTATTCTTATTAAAAGTTATTATATTAAAAATAAGTACAATAATTAGTTAAAATAAAAACAAAAGGAGTATAACAAAAAATTAAATTTGATAATTTTATTAAAATAATAAAAAAAATGTATAAAAAATAATTAGTAAAAGAGGATAGAAAGAAGTTAATAAAAAATTATGAAGTACTTTTTGTTACATTAAATGAATTTACTACTGTATCAAATGATGATTTTTGGTCATCATATTTATCTAAGGTAGTTGTAAATAATATAACATATAATTTATTATCACTCATTTTCATCCAACAGGCTATATGTTCTCTTTGTGTTCCATCTGAAGCTAATGTTACATATCGATTCATATAAGCAGTATTGCCATTAATAGTTGTTTGTGCTTGATTAATTACTTTGTAATTTGTATCTTTAGATAGATTATTATTGTTATTTGTATATGCTTGTTGTATATTTGATCCTAAACTTGAAGGTACCTGTTGTACAACTATATTTGTGTTAGAATCATTTTTTAATACTATTGCTGCTATTGCTCCTTCAGCTGTTGGTTGTGCTTTTGCCCATCCATCTGGATACTGAAATGTTATTCCATTTTCTTCATATTTTATTCCTTGCTGTGAATCAGTTATACATCCAGATAACGCTATTACTACTACTATTAATAAAGGTATTATTATTAAGGCTTTCTTTGATTTAATCTTAGCCACATCCTTATTTATCTTTTAAAATTTAATTACTTGAAGTACTTCCAGATCCACTAGAGGAAGATGAAGTAGACGAAGATGATCCACTAGAAGAGGAACTATCTGAAGTTGATGATTTTTTACTTGAAGAACTACTACTTGATGTAGTAGAAGATTTACTACCTGAAGAATATGAACTTCCTGTAGAAGTCGTTGATTTCTTTGTTGTAGTATAAGTAGTAGTACCTGTTGTACCATTAGTTCCAACAGTAGTATTATTTGCAACCAAAGTAGCATTTTGAATTGTAGCATTACCTGTTGAAAATGCTGATTCAGACACAGTTGTATTAACAACATTTGTTTGATTACTTGCATCCCCTAAAACCACAGCACCAGCACCTATTCCTATTATAAATGCCAATATTACAAATATAGCCAATAATAAAAATTTAGTCGTACTATTAACACTTGGTTCTTTTACCATTTCTTTATATACTTTTTCTTCGTTATTTGGTTGATCTACAAATTCATCAAATAATTCATCTTTTTCAGATCTAGATTTCATTGATTGCTTTGGTTCAAAACCTTTTAACTTTTGTATTCTAGAAACTTCTTCTGTATTACCTAATTTTCTTTCATAACGTATTCTTAACGTATCATATTCTTCTGTTGTTATAAAACCTTTGTCTCTTTGATCTTTTAATTCACTTAATTTTTTTTCTATCCTATGACGAGACCCATCTGATAATATTTTAATACCCCCCAACAGTAGTTGTAAAATATGAACCCAATACTTTTAATTTATTAGTTTTATCCTCAATCTGTTCTAAAGCTGATTTTACTGAGGGCTCTGTTCTATGTCCTTCTATGTCGATAAAAAACAAGTATTTACCAAGACCTTCTTTAGAAGGTCTAGACTCTATTTTTGTGAGGTTTAGCTTTCTAATAGCAAACTCTTTTAATATTTCATATAAACTTCCAGGATTATCTTCTTTTAAAGAAAAAATTATAGAAGTTTTACAATTATCCATTAATTCCAATTGATCTTTTTTTGATATAACTGCAAAACGTGTAACATTATTAGTATAGTCCTGTATTCCTGTATCTAATAATTCAAGACCATATATCTCTGCTAATATTTTATTACCAATAACAGCTGCATCAGATAATTCAGTTACATATCTTGCTGCATTTGCTGTACTTGGCATTGCATGTAATGGTATATTTAACTTATTTAGATAATTTCTACATTGAGCTATAGCTTGTGAATGTGAACATATGACTTTTATATCATCAATTGTTTTTCCTTTTTGAACTAGTAAATTTTGTTTTATAGGTAATATTAATTCTTGAGAGATTTTAAGGTCAAATGAATGAGCTAATAAATCTAAAGTTATATCAACAGATCCTTCAGTAGAATTCTCTATTGGAACTACTGCCTCATTTATTTGATTATTTGAAACTGCCTCTAATACCTTTGTTATTGAATCATAAGGTATTATATCCATATTATCATCTACTATCTGCATTGTTGCTTCATGTGTAAATGTTCCTTCTGGACCTAAATAACCAACTTGTTTACTATCTTTCATCAATATTATATTATAAACTTTAAATTGATTAATGTTTTTATAAAAAATTTACAAAAATAAGATAAAAAGTTATATAAAAAGAACTACAATACGATTCAACACTAAATAAAATTTTATTTCTTAAAAAAAGCAAAGACAATAACCTATTAAGGTTATTATCATATTTTCAAAGTTAATAGTTATTTCGTTTTCTACTTGTATTATAAATAAGTTTTAAGAGATCATTTTTGGTTATGATTCCATAAACTTTGTTATTACTATCAGATACTGGCATTCCACTGAATTCTTTTTCAACCATTATTTTTGCAACATCTGAAATACTATCACTTTTCATAGTAGTTTCAATAGTTTGAGACATTACTTCTTGTACAAATAAATTTCTAATTTGTGATTCTTGATATTTTTCAGGTACTCGTTTTTTAAATTCAATTACAGATTTAGCAAGATCTTTTGATGTTATAATACCCATTATTACACCAGAATTTATTACAACTAATCTTCCTATATCATTATCAATCATTAGTCTTCTTGCATGTACTAATCTTTGATCAGGTTCTATTGTGATAACTCTGTTTGTCATTATGTCTTTTACTTGCATTTCATCATATGGTTCACCTTTACATTGTTTTATAAAGTCTGTTTTTGTAACCATACCGACTATATCATCATTTTCAAGTATTGGTACTCCACCTATATGTTTATCAACCATCATTTTTAGTACTTGAATAATTGAATCATCAGGTTTAGCAGTTATAACATCACTAGTCATAATAGTTGATATTCTAATATGAGTTAAAGGTACACTTTCATATTTTGATGATGATATTTTTGTTGCTATATCTTTTTCTGTTACTATTCCCACTAATTCTTTACTTTTTGAAGATATGGCAGGTATTCTTGATATTTTATGTTTTTTCATGATTCTTAATGCATCGGTTACTGTTTGATCTTTACGTATTGTAACTACATCTTTTGCCATTACTTCTTTAATTATTGTCATATGCAATCGACTCCTTTTTATAATTAAGTTATGTTTTAATATATACCCATACCCATTATAAAAATGTTTCATAGTTCCTATAATAAATTTCAAATTTTATAAGACATTGCTGAATTCATATTAGTTATTACACTATGGATATGATTTAGTTTATTCGTTTATGCTACTAGGGATCTAAGTAAATCTCTTATTGTTATTATTCCTATAAGTTTATTTGTTTCTTCATCAACTACAGGTAATCCTCTGATATTTTCTTCAATCATTAATTCGGAAATATCATCTAATTTTTCATATTTTGTTGCTGTAATTAAGTCAGTTATCATTAACTCATTAATATTTACATTAACAACATCTTCTCCTTCATTTGAGAATAGTTTTGTAAATAATTGATTTTTACCTATGTAATTAAGTATGTCTGAAGCGGTTATTAAACCTAGTAATTTTTCTTCTTTAGATTGTGATTTTCCATCTTCTCCAACTATAGGTACTCTTCTTAAGGAGTTTCTAACCATTATTTTGCTTACTCCTTCTATTTTTGTACCTGGTGTTGTTGTAATCACATTTGTTGCCATAACATCAGCTACTTGTATATTAGAAAGTAATTTATCTAATTTAGCTACAATATCACCTTCAGTTACTAATCCAACAATTTTATTTTCACTATCTACTATAGGAAATCCACCGATACCTTCTTCTATCATCATTGCTGCACCTTCAATGATCGTATCTTTGGTTGTCATTGTTTTAACTGTAGCTGTCATGATCTCTTTAACTGGTGCATTTATTGCAGCTAAAAAGTTTCCTTGATGTTTATTTGTGATTAGGTTGTATTTTTTTCCGCCTCCAAAGAAATCAAGTATATCCATTGTAGTTACTATTCCTAATAATTTACCAGAACCTGGATCAGTTATAGGTACTCTTCTTATGTCTTTTTCAACCATAAGATTTGCTATTTCTATAATAGTAGCACTTTGTGATGCAGTTACTACATCTTTATATGCTATATCCATTATGTCCCCGTTGCTATCTGCTTTTTTTGATGTTTGTAAATCAAATGATGTTTTGTCGTATGATTTAATTTTTTCTAGTATCTTATTTTTCATATGCATTACCTCTATTATTTTGTGTTTTTGTGATTTTTGCGTTTTTGTATATTATTCTTCTTCTAATTCTTCATCAATACAATCAGAACATATGTACTGTCCATCCATTTCTGTTAAAGATCCATAAACTCCACATACTTCACATACACCTTCATCTAAAGAACTATCATCATAATTTTTATGTTTTTCAAAATCAGGAGCATTATCAATGTTATCCTTTTCAACAAATATTTCAATTAATTCTGGTGAAACATTTACTATATCTGTTGACGTTATAATACCTTTTAATTGTTCATTTTCCATAATCAACAATATTTTTGTATTATTTTTCATCATCAATGAAGATGCTTCAGCTAAAGATATATTCAAATCAGATTGTATATATTGAGACATTACCATCTCAGCTGTTATATCATTAGGTGCTATGTTTTTAGATACTACTTTTGATATTATATCGGTGTTTGTAACTATTCCCCGTACATTATCTTCATCTTCTATAACCACGGCACTAATATTGTTTTTTGTCATAATTGCGGCTATTTCCGTTATTGTAGTATTGGTTAATGCAGTTATAACATTATAAGTCATAGCTTCCTTTATACCAATATTGTTTTCCATTTCTATTGTCATGTGACATCACTACTCCGGGTCATTTAAAAAAATAATAACATAATTAATAATTTGTTTTAAACTATTATAACTTTAATGATTTTATCACTGAATTTTTTTTTATTTTCCTATGATACCTAACATAAATTTATGAAGATTATTTTTTTAATATTTATAAATGATTTAAATCCAACACCTAACACAATATTAAAAGGATAGTATTAGTTTTCATATAATCACCTATAAACTATAATATTATATTTATTTTTAAAGTATGATAAATATTAGCAATTTACGTAACAATAATTCAAGGTTATAATTCAATCTTTTTTAAAACTAGTAACAAATATAATGTATATAGACTTTTTATTATTACATAAAATAAATTATTTAAAAAATATTCTAGAATAATTTAAAATTTTTAATAGTTAAAGATATATAATATTAATAAGTAGTTATTATATATAAAATAGTTGATATATCAACTGAATAATAAACTTCAAAAAAAATAAAAATAATATACAATTTTTAAAATAAATTAAAGGTTATTACTAAGAATTATACGTTTTATTTCAAAATATTTTATTAACTAACCTCCAATAATATAATTCACTATTTATTAATATTATTAACAAATCAAACTGAAGATATTAATAAAAAAATTATTTAATATTGTTAATAATAAAAATAACAAAGTCATAACCAACAATAATAATGATATTAACTTATCTTAAAAAAATAAAGAAGTATATTTAAATTTCAAAAATAAAATAAATGAGGAGGAATGATAAAGTTCCTGAAATAAATGATAATAAAAAAAATAGCGATTTTTCAAAAGAGAACACAACAGAAGGAGTACAATTATTATTAGGAGATCCAAAAAAAGCAGTACGAAAATTATCAGTTCCTCTTATAATTTCAATGATTGTAATGAGCCTATACAACCTAGCAGATGCGATGTGGGTTGCAGGATTAGGGGCAGATGCATTAGCAGGAGTAGGATTTGTAACTCCAATCTTTTTAATATTGATTGGTTTAGGAAATGGATTAGGAGCTGGAACTACTGCAGCCTTATCTAAATACATTGGATCAAAACGTAAAAAAGATGCAAATAATGGTGCAGTACATACAATTATTATAACAATTGTATTAACTTTGATTGTAACAATAATTTTACTATCTTTATTAGATCCTATTTTAATAGGATTAGGTGCTGGAAAAACATTAGGCTATGCTAAAACATATGGAGGAATAATATTTACTGGTTCTATATTCATGTTGTTACCAAATGCAATGTATGGTATTCTAAGAGCTGAAGGAGATGTAACAAGAACAATGTATGCTATGGTAATCTCAGCAGTACTTAACATAGTACTTGACCCAATATTTATATACATATTCAATATGGGAGTAGCAGGAGCAGCATATGCTACATTACTTTCTTCTGCATTCGTATTAATATTATTATGTTATTGGTTCTTTATTAAAAAGAATACATTTATAAAACCATTTAAAGTAAATTATAAATTCAATAAACAAATAGCCAAAGACATTCTTAATGTAGGTTTACCTGCAAGTGCAGAATTTGTGATAATGGCAATATTTGCAGGATTATATACCATGCTATTAACATCAGTTGCAAATACAAATGCTGTAGCAGTATATTCTACGGGATGGAGAGTAGTTATGCTAGGTACTACACCAATTATAGGTATTGCAACAGCAATAGTATCCGTAGTTGGAGGAAATCTTGGTGCTAGAAAATATGAAAATATAAGAATAGCACATCATTATGGTGTAAAATTAGGTATTTTAATAGCAATAGTAACATCATTATTTATATATGTATTTGCACCACAAATTGTAATGTTATTTTCATATTCATCCACAAGTGCAGTTATAGCTCCAGATATGATAATGTTTTTACGTGTAATGATATTTTTCTTCTTATTCATGCCTGTAGGAGCAGTTTCAACATTTGTATTCCAAGGTGTAGGTAAAGGACTTACAGCAATGGTACAGACTTTATTAAGAGAATTAGTATTTGCAATAGTATTTGCTTATATATTTGCAGTAACTTTAGGCATGGGCCAATACGGTGCATGGTGGGGACTTGTAACTGGTAATTGTTTAGCAGCAATAATAACATTTATTTGGTCTGACATTTATGTAAAACACTTGATTAAAATTAAAGGAAAAAGTCTTTTAGATGATTAAAAAATAGATTAAAAAATAGATAGTTAATGAATACTTATTATAAGTATTCTATTTAATCTCCCTTAATATTAATTCTTTTTTTAAATAGTTTATCTAATATCTAAATATTTATGAATTTGAGGTATTATAGATACATCAAAACGTTCACCAACAAGTTCAGATAATTCAAATAGATGATCTTTATTTTTCCATTGATTCATAGGACTAACAGGTTGAAGTATAATATTTAAATTATTATTGTTTGTTATTTCATAAAGGTGGTCATTAATATCTGAGACAGTATCAATAGCTGTAGTTGGTGATACGACAATTTTTATATAATAATCCACATCTGCACTTTCTAATACTTTAATTGTTTGAAGTTCATTATTGAATACATTAGTCCAAGTATCTATTGAAGAAAAATGTTCAGGTAATTTAATATCCATAGATACTAAATTTATTGTATCTACTAATTTTTCCATATTTTTGGGTAATGTTGCATTAGTTTCTAACATTGCCTTATACGAATATTCATTTAAAAAATCATTTATATAATCTGCTTGTAATAAAGGTTCTCCACCTGTTAAAGCTAATGAATGTAAATCAGGTGTTTTTATTTTTTGTATTTCATTATTTAATTCTCTAAATGTATAAGGTTTTCCAATATCAAAATCTAAACTTTCCTTTGTATCACAATAAATACAGTTTAAATTACATCCAGCAAATCGTACAAAAATTTGTCTTTTTCCAAGTAATACTCCTTCACCTTGTATACTTGAAAATATTTCAGTTATGTTTGGATTTTTAATAGTAAGATCTCCTTTTAATTTAATTCTTTTCTATACGTTGCTCCTTGTCCTATTCCTTCATTAACTCTTACTTCTATATATTCTAAATTATCATAATCACTTATTTGTTCTACTATTTTTTCAGTTATAAAAGTAGATAAAGACTCAGCTGTTGTAGATTTTGTTGGTAATAACACAACATCTTTTTTAGGTAATTTATATTCATATTTATTAAATAAAGTAAACTCTAATGAATCATCTGTTTCATGAGTTACATTTAAATCAGGACTGTTATAAGGTATTAATACTCTATGATCTAAATTTTTACATATTTTTCTAGTAATTTCTTTTAATATTTTAAAGTCAATTACAAATCCAAATCTTCCTGCAGGTTCTCCTTCTATTTCTATATCTACAATGTAACTATGTCCATGAATTCTTCCACAAGTTTCATGTCCTATTATCATATGTGCTGCTGAAAATCTTAAATTTGCATGTATTCCATCCATATTTATTTTCATTATATCATCACCGTTTAATTTAATATTTAGAATACTTTTGTTTTAGTTATATCCTTTTCTATTGTGTTTATAGTTTCTATGTATGTATTTGCTATTTTATCTTGTAATTCATGAATTTTATCAATATCCATATTATCTTCTAATGCAGATGTTTTAACATCTTCAGGTGTTCCATTTGTAGTTATATTTAATGCAAAATGCATTTTCATTGAACTTATGGATGCTGTTGCTATGGATACAGATAATTTTCGATCATTAATGAATATGTCATCCCCATCTTGTGTTGTCTTTATGTTATAGTCTAACAATTTATCTCTTGTTATCATGACTAACATTCTTTGTCTATGATATGCTAAACGAAGATTTCCTGGTTGTTCATCAAAGTGTTCAACAATAAAATTTAACATATTATCCCCTTTGATATCTATTCCAACATCCTCATAATCAATTAAATTTTGTCCTTTTATATTCATTGGACCTATCCAAGATATTACTGTTGAATCCTTAACTTTAAATTCTTGAAATGCCCATGAAGGATTAATTTGACTACCATCATATTCATTACCATCTTTCCATTTTAAATATTCCATTGTATCATCCATGTTTTTATTTTATAACTATTTGTTTTTAATTAATATTAACTTATCATATTATTTATTTTAAGATTATAAATTTATACCCAAAAAATTTATTTTATTTTGTATAATCCATTTTTTCTAATTTTATATATTCTCCTATTGATTCACGTGTTGTACCAACAACTAGAATATATTTTACTTTTCCATTGTCTTTGTTTGTAACTTTTTCACATACTCCATTTACTATAACCTCTTCTTTATTTTGAACTTCTCCAGCATAAGTATGAGTAAATGATACAACTTCTTTTATTGTTACAGCATGACCTTCTAAAATTTTAACATTACATACGTTATAGATAGCTGGTGTATCAAAAGATTTACTATCATCTAAAATTTTACATTTAATTTTCATTTTACCAATAGGTTCATAATATAAATTAGATTGGAATGGAATTTCACTATAATCCATGGTACATAAAATATCAAATAATCTATTTTTAAATAATCCTCTGTTATTTTTACGTGATTCATACCATTTAAATTCTTCAAATGATAAACTGTTATCTTTTATACGTTTTTTGTAAATTCGTTTCCAATAATCATCTGTAATAGCATTTAAATCAGAACTAGGATCATTTTTAAGTTTACCAAATGTATCACGAGCAAGTTTATTATTTTTAAGACCAAAAATTATAAAATCAATATCTGATGTTTCATCTTTTTGTAAACCAACAATTGAAGAACCAGTAACTCCCATAGAACTTAATGGAATGCCACATTCTGCTTTAAAAGTTAAGGCTAATGATTTAATCATATCTTGAAAATAAGAAGTATTGTTATTTTTCATGATTTCTTTTAGAAATTCAGTAGGATCATATACATTTTTAATATCTGTAATAGGTACACCCATAGTCTTTTTATCTTTAATATTCCAATCAAATAAATAATTTGGATGTTTATCATTAAGGTATCCATATGCTTCCTTACTATTTACTTTTTTGTAAGTAATACCATTTCGTACACGATCTCCATCCTCTGCAGGAACGTAACGTAAAAATGAAACTATATAACTTTCAGGATGGTAATAACTATTGACTGCAAAGAGTAAATTGTCTTTAGTTTCAATAAAATATCTTGGTCTAATTTTCATTAATGTACCCCTCATTTTGTTTAATTTTTTATTATTATTTTTTATGAAATGTTTATATTACTAAAAATGTTTTTTTTATTATCAATATACTTCCTGTTACTATTTACAGTATTATTTCTATGTTTAAATCACTTACTAATTATCTATTGAATTTTAATAGAAATTAGTATTTTTAATAATTTAAAAAAATTAACTAATTTAAATATGATATACTAAAAAAAAATGTGAAGACAACTATTGTCACACCAAAAAAAAATAGAAGAAAATATTGATTTTATTAAATATATAACCTTTTTAATAGTTTATAATACTTCATCAACTCGATCAATATCAAATTTTGCAGTTTTTGCTATTGTCATTACAGCCATTACACCAGCTTGAACAGGATCAGTAACAACTAAATCTGCTTGATCACGTACAGATCCAATCATATTAAGACTAATAATTTTAACATCATGATTATTTTTTATCTTCTTAATTGATTCAGAAATGTCACCACCCATTAATGAACCAGCTAAAACTAAAACACCCACGCGTGGTAAACAACCAACTGCAGTTACAGCTTCAGCTAATTTTGTTTCTCCAGCTAAAGGTAATGTATCTATACTTATTCTTTCACCACGGATATTATGACGATCTGCTTCAGTTATTGCTCCTAAAGCAACTTGAGATACTTGTGCTCCACCACCAATAATTATAATCCTTTTACCCCAAACTTCATTCATAGAAGGATATTTAGTTACTTCACTCACTTCATCCAAATCATTAAGATCAGCTATTACTTTATCTATATCTTCAACATTTTCTAATTCAATGTATGTTGAACCATACTCCCTAGATTCCAAATATAAATGAGTATAAATTATATTTCCCCCATTTTCAACAATACAATTTGTAACCTTTCTTAAAACTCCAGGTTTATCTAATGCTTTAATATTTATTGCTTCAATCAATGTATCTTTCTCCCTCTTTAAATAAATTATATAAACGTTATATTATACTGTAGATTTATAAATAAATTTTTATTTAAAAAAATTCTTCTCAATAATATTCTCAAATAATAATTATTCATCTTAATAATTTTTTAATATAATTAATTATCTATACATTATTACTTATATTATTTAATAAAATTAGAATACTACTATAACACAATATCAATTGTAAGTTGATTTTAATTAACTAATTTATCAAGAATATACATATTTAGAAAAAAGAATATTATATAAAAAGAAAAATCATTGCATATTTTATAAATAATAGAAAAAAATATTTAATTAAACCAAATTTTATTAATAATAAAAAAAACAGAACTAATAAGTAACAATTGTTAATCAATTTATTATTAATGACAAAATAGAAAGGAGAAGAATAATGAAAAACGAACAAATAAAAATTAAATTTAATAATGGTGCACAAGATTATGATAATCATCGTAGCCAAATAATACCATTACTTAATGAGTATTATACTACTGCAATAGAATTAACAGAAAAATTTGATAATCCAAAAATTTTAGACTTAGGTGCTGGAACAGGTATACTAACAAAATTATTACATGAAAAACATCCAAAAAGTGAAATAACATTAATTGATATTTCACCAGAAATGTTAAACTTAGCTAAAAATAAGTTTGAAAAAATAACTCAATTTAAATATATAGAAGGTGATTATTTAAAAATAGATTTCAAAGAAAAATATGATATTATAATTTCTTCTTTATCCATACATCATTTAAATAACAAAAATAAAAAGGAACTTTATAAAAAAATATATGATCATTTAAATATATATGGTGTATTTATTAATGCTGATGCAGTAATTGGTACAACTGATAAAACAACAAAAATGTATAAAAACAAAAATGAAAGTTATCTTGAAGAACAATTAATGCCACAAGAACAAAAAGATATTATAAAAGAACGCAGAAAATTAGATGATCCTGCAACACTTGAAGCTAACCTTAAATGGTTAAATGATATAGGTTATAATAATGTTGATGTATTCTTTAAATATTATGAACATGTTGTTATTTATGCAGAAAAAAATCAATAAAAATTAGTATATAAAAAAAATTAAAGTGTAGTTTGTTATTAAATCCGTTTTATAAATATTTAGAATAAATAAAACCTTAAAGAGAAATATCATAAAACTTTAAAGTTTTCATATCCTTTAAGTACTATGTTTTACATTATTGTATACAGATTTTAAAGTAAATTATTTACTTATCAAATACAAACTATCACTTGTATTTTCCTATACTTAAAAATGATGGGATTATATTATTTATTCAATAAAAAGTTATTGAATATATATAGATAAATAACAATTAATATATAAATTTCGTTATTATTATACGGTATTACTCTTTTAAAATCAAGTTAAAATTAATTATAAAAATGTGATAAAATTAGTACCTTTTTTCAAAGAATTTATGTTTTTATAATTAAAATTAAATTTTTTATATACAAATAAAGAAACTTATTTAAAAAAATTTATCATTATTACAAGTTCAATTTAAAAATAAAGTTAATTATAGATTGACTCCATTGATTATTAGATAATTAGTTCTTTATTTATTTAACATTGATCAAATATTTATGAAAAAATGATAAATCATTATAAAAAATATTTATAAATATCACTTTACAAATATAAAATAGTAAAAAACTGAATTCGAGTATGTGTATATCTAATGGATAACAATATACTCAATAGTATTTTTATTTCTAATTTTCAAACTAATTTTTAATAACTTATTTTAAAATATTAATAATACCTTATTTTACTAATAAAAATTAATTTATGAATTTATACTGACTTTAATTTACTAATTAATTTAAAATTAATTTAAAAGTATGAACAATTTATTAAAATAATAAGAATTAAAGAATATAAAACCCTCTAATTAAAAAACAAAAAATTATTAATTTTCAATTAAAAAAAACATTTGAAATAAATTAATATAAATTTTATTACAACCGTATAATCTCTAAATTAATAAATATTTTTTGATAAAATATAAAGTAACATTTATATACTATGGTAACTCAAATAATAAAATAGTGATAAGAAGATTATTATGAATATGTAAAATTTAAAAACATTCCCATAACAACATTTTAAAAAAAAGACATAAAGTAATAATTAATCACTTGACAGTGCATAACTTGTAACATCAATAAAAAAGTGCATAAATAATATTTTAGCAATAAAAAAAAGGATATATATTTGGGGTATTGTAATAATATAATACCGCTTTTGGATAGATAAGTTAGATTTTAAATAAAATAATCCCTGAAAAAAAAATTTAAACTCTAGTTAAAAACTTATTTATTCAAAACAACAAATATTTAAAAAAAAGACATATATTTATAAAAATGTTCACCACACTCAACATTATAAAAAAAAATCTTATACCATAAATTCAACGGGTACAATACCCATTATCCTACAAAATATATTATCCTAACAAAAATAAATACGAAATGATAAAATTTCTCTCTTACAACCTTTTTTTAAAGATTATTTAAAATAATATCATATTTAGCTATTTTTCTAAAAAAAAATAATAATTATTAATCTATTCTACGTTACAACCATTATTTAAAAATTATTAAGCTAATATCATATTTATCTATTTTTATAAAAAAATAATAATTTAAAAAAAAATAATTAATTATTAAGATATTAAGTGAATCCTAATAATAATCCTCCTTGGTATACTATAAATGAAATTACATATGCTACCACAAGACATAACACTATTGATGTAATCATCCATTTCCATGAATTTGATTCACGTTTAATAGTTGCTACTGTTGCAAAACATGGTACATATAATAATATAAATACCATAAATGACAATGCTGATAATGGTGTATACATACTAGGTAATGCTGCTTGTAATCCTGTATTTGGATCTACACCAAATAAAGAACCAAATGTAGCAATTATTAATTCTTTACTCATTGCACCAAATATTAATGCTACTGCTGATTGCCAATTACCAAATCCTAATGGAGCAAATACTGGTGCTATAATTGTACCAATAATTCCAATTACACTTTGTGAAGAAGCTTCAGGTACTCCAAATGGTATATTACTCAATAACCATACAAATAAAGAGGCTATTAAAATAATAGTACCTGCATTTTTAAGAAATACTTCTCCTCTCTCCCACATATGTCTTACTGCACTTTTAGCTGTAGGTAATCTATAAGGTGGTAATTCCATAATAAATGGAGCTGCATCATCTTTAAATACTGTTTTTTTAAGAGATAATGAAACAATTATTGCTACTAACATTCCAAGTAAATATAAAGCAAATGTTACAGTTCCTTGATACTGTTGAAAGAATACTGCTGTAAATAATGCATAAGTAGGTATTCTTGCACTACATGAAATAAAAGGCAATGCCAACATAGTAGTAATCCTATCACTCTCATTAGCAATAGTTCTTGTTGCCATAATACCTGGCACATCACAACCAAAACCTAAAATCATAGGAATAAAAGACTTACCTGATAAACCCATAACCTCATTCATAAAACGATCAACTACAAAAGCAGCCCTTGCCAAATAACCACAATCTTCAATTATACTAAGTAATAAAAACAATATAAATATAATTGGTAAGAAAGTAAGTACTCCACCAACTCCACCTATAACACCATTTAATATAAATGATGCAAATAATCCATTACCTAATACGGGTCTTAAATATTCTGTTAATAATCCAAATCCTTGACTTATAATATTTTGTATAGGTATCCCTATTGCAAATGTTATTTCAAATAATGACCATACAACAACTAAAAAGATAGGTATTCCTAACCATTTATTTGTTAATATATCATCAATTTTATCAGTTCTAGATTTTTCTGTTATTGCTGGTCTTTTAACACATTTTTTCATCAATGCATTAATCATACTATATCTTGCTTCTATTAAAGCATCTTCTGGTGTTTCATCCAATATATATTTTAAATGATCTTGCGTTTCTTTTACTTTATCTAAATTATTAGCATCT
This sequence comes from uncultured Methanobacteriaceae archaeon, assembly GCA_964399835.1. Taxonomy (GTDB): domain Archaea; phylum Methanobacteriota; class Methanobacteria; order Methanobacteriales; family Methanobacteriaceae; genus Methanosphaera. The sequence goes on from CAYNSJ010000011.1 coordinate 25,322, forward strand.
TCTGATTCTTTTACTTTTTTTATTATATCTTCATCATTTTCTAATAATTTTATTGCTATCCAAGAAGAGGGAGCTTTTCCCCATTTAACATTTGTAAAGAGTTTTTCTAAATCTCGAATATGATCATCCAATTCCAAACCATACGTTAAATTATGTGTTATACTAATTGGATGTTCAGATTGATATATTGCCTTTTTCATAAGGTTATCTATACCTTTTCCACTTCTTGCATCAATTACAACTACAGGTATTCCTATTGTTTTTTCTAATTGTTTAACATCTATTTCTATACCTTTTTGTTTAGCATAATTCATCATATTTAATGCTAATACTATATTTGCACCTGTTTCTAACATTTGAACAGTTAAATATAAATTCCGTTGTATATTTTCAGCATCTAAAACATTGATAATTACATCAGGATTTTCATTAATTATAGCATCACGTGATACAATCTCTTCCACAGAATAAGGAGTTATACTATAATTCCCTGGAAGATCAGTCATAGTACACAAATAATTATCAAATGTAAATTTACCCACTTTTTGTTCTACTGTTTTTCCAGGCCAATTCCCAACATGTTGATTTAATCCAGTGAGATAATTAAATACTGTACTTTTACCAACATTTGGATTTCCTGCAAGCAATATTTTTAGTTCATTCATTTTTTCACGTAATATATAGCTGTAATACTTTTCTATAATTTTTATTTGTATTTTATTTAAAATAAATTATTCTTTTTCTAAATTTTTTACAAAATAGAAGATAATATTTCAGAAGAGAATGATAAATTAATCAAAACAATTAGTTAAGTTATATGAAAAATTCAAAATTAGATGTAAATTTATAAAAAATAGTAACGAGATTTAATTAGAGGTTATTTAGTATTTTCCTCTATCTCAATAAGTTGTGCTTCATCTTTTCTTAAAGCTAATGAAAACCCTTGTAATTTAACTTCAACAGGATAACCCAATGGTGCTTTTCTTTCAAGCTTAATTGGAGTACCATTCACAAGACCCATTTCTTTAAGATGTCTTCCAAGATCACCAGAACCATGATATTTTTTAACAATTCCAACTTCACCAGGTTCTAAATGATCAACTGTTTTAATTTGCATGTTTTTATCCCCTATTTTAATATTTTAAAAAATCATTCATTAAATAAGGTAAATTTTTTATTTTCAAATATTTTTTAATAATCATAATTTTTAACTTAAAAATGAACAAATAAATTGATTCAAATATAAGTCATACTTTCTTAGGTATACCTAAGTTTAACATGGTATATAAATGTTGTTTCAATTTCAACTGATTTTATTAATAAATTATCAAATAATAAGAAATTAAAGTTATTATTAAAAATAGTTCAACGAATATTAATATTTAAAATACAGTGTACAAATTTTGATTAAACTAAAATTTAAAATTATTAAAAATATAACAATTGTAATATATTAAATATAACAATAATTAGTTTCTTGATAAGAAACCAATAAAAATCAATAAAAATTTAAAATTAGTAAATAATTAATATTAAAAAAAGGGAGTTTAAAAAAGATTACTCTTAAAAAATCTGTTTTAAAAAGCCAAATAAACAATTTGATGATTTATCTTTCGATTTATTTTTTTTAGATTTCGATAAACGAATCTCATATCCACAATTAGGACATAATACCATATTACTTCCACATCCACATGGACAATTACAAGGTCCTTCTTTAGTTTCATCAAATGTATATCCACATAATTTACATTGAACTATAAAATCATCTCCTTATTAATTATAATATAACAGTTCATTCTTTATTATTATGGTTATCTTTTTTTTCTTTTGAAATTCCTCTAAGAGAAGATTTTGAATTTGAATTTATACTCTCAGACTGTCTGTATATATGAATACTCATATTTTCACCTCTATTAAAATTATTCTTAAATTATTCATTTTAAGTGAATCCTAATAATAATCCTCCTTGATATACTATAAATGATGCCATATATGCTACCCCAAGACATATTCCCATGGATATAAACATCCACTTCCATGAATTTGATTCACGTTTAATAGTTGCCATTGTTGCTACACAGGGTACATACAGTAACATGAATACCATGAAAGACAATGCTGATAATGGTGTGTACATACTAGGTAATACTGCTTGTAAACCTGTATCTGGATCTACACCAAATAATGAACCATATGTTGCTAATATTAATTCTTTTGCCATAAATCCAAATATCAATGCAACTGCAGATTGCCAATTACCAAATCCTAATGGGGCAAATATCGGTGCTACTACTGAACCAATCAGCCCAATTAAACTTGAAGAAGATGATTCGGGTACACCCACAGGTAAATTACTTAATAACCATACTAATATTGAAACTCCTAATATAATTGTACCTGCTTTTTTAAGAAATATTGATCCTCTTTCCCACATATGTAACAATGCACTTTTTACTGTTGGTAATCTATAAGGAGGTAATTCCATAATAAAAGGAGCAGATTCTTCTTTAAATACTGTTCTCTTAAGTGTTAAAGATACTAAAATTGCTACTAACATTCCAAGTAAATATAAAGCAAATGTTACAGTTCCTTGATAATTTTTGAAAAATACCGCTGTAAATAATGCATAAATCGGAATTCTTGCACTACATGAAATAAAAGGCAATGCCAACATAGTAGTAATCCTATCACTCTCATTAGCAATAGTTCTTGTTGCCATAATACCTGGCACATCACAACCAAAACCTAAAATCATAGGAATAAAAGACTTACCTGATAAACCCATAACCTCATTCATAAAACGATCAACTACAAAAGCAGCCCTTGCCAAATAACCACAATCTTCAACTATACTCAGTAACAAGAACAATATAAATATAATTGGTAAGAAAGTAAGTACTCCACCAACTCCACCAATAACACCATTTAATACAAATGAAGATAATAAACCATCACCTAATAAAGGTGTTAATTGAGTAGTTAATAATCCAAAACCATCACTTATTGCATCTTGGATTGGTGTTCCTATTAAAAATGTTAATTCAAATATTAACCATACAACTAATAAAAATATAGGTATTCCTAACCATTTATTTGTTAATATATCATCAATATTATCTGTTTTTGATTTGTCTGTTATTTTTGGTCTTTTAACACACTTTTTTATTATTGCATCAATTATACCATATCTTGCATCTATCAATACATCTTCAACATTTTCATTCAATATAGATTCTAAATGTTTTTGAGTTTTTTTTACTTTTTTGATATTTTTAACATCATCTGATTGTTTTACTTTTTCTATTATTTCTTCATCGTTTTCTAATAATTTTATTGCTATCCAAGATGAAGGAGCTTTTCCCCATTTAACATGTGCAAATAGTTTTTCTAATTCTCTGATATGATCATCTATTTCAAGCCCATATGTTAAATCTCGTGCTATAATTTTAGGATGTTTTGACTGATAAATTGTTTTTTTCATTAGTTTATCAATACCATCCCCACTTCTTGCATCAATTACAACCACAGGTATTCCTAATGTTTTTTCCAATTCATTAACATTAATCATAACACCTTTTTCTTTAGCATAATTCATCATATTTAATGCTAATACAACATTGGCACCTGCTTCTAACATTTGAACAGTTAAATACAAATTTCGTTGTATATTTTCAGCATCTAAAACATTGATAATTACATCAGGATTTTCATTAATTATAGCATCACGTGATACAATCTCTTCCACAGAATAAGGAGTTATACTATAATTCCCTGGAAGATCCGTTATTGCACACTCAATTCCTCCAAATTTAAAAGTACCTACTTTTTGTTCTACTGTTTTTCCAGGCCAATTCCCAACATGTTGGTTCATACCAGTTAGATAATTGAATACTGTACTTTTACCAACATTTGGATTTCCTGCTAATAATATTTTTATTTTATCCATTTAATCCCTCTTGATTAAAGAGTTTTTTTAAAGGTATTTTATAAAATACCTTTTTATATTGCTATTTTTTATTTAAATTTTTTTTATAAAATTCTTTTAATAATTTTTTTGAGTGTAAATAACTACATTATGAATTTAGGTTTACCTAAACTTTGTAAAAGTAAATAGATTCCAAACAATAAAGGAATTATATATAATATTTTTAATAAAATTAAAAATTATTTTATAATAATCTTCTTAAACAAAATTAATATAGTATTTTGTTTAAATTTTTTTAAACCTTAATTCATAAATATTAAAAAAGATACAACAGAAAGGGACAAAATTGTATTATAATTAATATTTAATTTTTAATAACTACATTCAAAAACAAAATTTTTATCTAATAAAAATTTATAAAAGAAATAAAATTAAACATATCTATTTAGTATTTTCTTCTATTTCTATAAGTTGTACTTCATTTTTTCTTAAAGCTAATGAAAACCCTTGTAATTTAACTTCAACGGGATAACCTAATGGTGCTTTTCTTTCAAGCTTAATTGGAGTACCATTCACAAGACCCATTTCTTTAAGATGTCTTTTAAGATCTCCTGAACCATGATACTTTTTAACAATTCCAACTTCACCAGGTTCTAAATTATCTACAGTTTTAAGTTCCATAAGAAATTACTCCTAAATTAATTAATAAATTTTATAATTCATTAATTATATTAAATTATTTTTGATATGTTTTTAGGTACAACTAAATTTATAAAGTTATTAGTATATAAATATTTTGTATTATCCTTAGAAATAAATTGGCCAAACACTAATAAAATTAATAGAGTCTATATTTATTTTATCTTCAAAATAATAGTAAAAAAAATAAATTCATATGAAATAAACTAAGTTATTTACAAAAATTAAACAAGTCTTCTAATAAACTAAATAATTAATATCGTAACATATAGATCAAGTATTATTAAAATAAAAAAAAGTTCTTTAAAAAAAGTAAATAGATTCATTTTGAAATAATAAGAAAAAAAGTAAATAACAAAAATTTGTTAATTACTATTCTTAATTATTTTGCTTTTATTCAGCTGGTTGCTCAGCTTGTTTTTTTTCTTCTTCTATTAGATCATCTAACTTTTGTTTAGCCATTTGATACATGACTAAAAAGTTATCATCATCATATACAGGTGTTACCTCTAAACCTAAATCCCTATGATCTTCAATCCATCCTTCATAAAGAACAGGAACTTCAAGTTTAATTTCCTCATCTGTAGGGTTAACTACTATTAAGTTTCTGAATGGTACTCTTAATTCTACAATGTAACCTGCTAAACTTATGATATGATGTGGTCTTAATACTATTTTCATAAAATCACCTTTAAATAAATTACCTTATCATGCCTATAAGAAAGCAACTACAACTCCAATAACAGATATCATACTAGTAGCTATTATTGTTGGATAAAATTCACGGTTTGTGAATAATGGTGCAAATGCACTTACTGCTGCTGCAGCCATTGCCATAATTATTGCAGTTATTACAGGTACAATCATTTGCCATCCCCAACATGGAGGTACTCCTAAGAATAATGTTGAAAATACACATCCTGCTGTGAATAAGAGGAATGCATGAGCCATTACATATACAGCTCTTGATTTTGACATATATTCAAGAATTGGACCTTCAATTACGTCAGATTTACCTTTTAAGTATGAGAATGGATACTCATTAAGTAAAACTAATAAACCTATGAAGAATGCTATTGTTCCAAGTAAACCAGGTAAAGTAAATAAAATTGGGCCTGCTATTACTTGATAGTTAATAATATCTCCAAAGTTTATACTATGAGCTAATATTGCTGGTATAAATACTGCAATATATAATGGTAAACTACCATAAACGATAAGTTTTAATGATCTGTTAGCACTAATTTGTTCAAAGAATGATTTATTAGCTCCAACGTGTTTACCACCTTTAGCATCATCTGGGAAAGGCATTGTTTTAGATAGTAATGATTGAGATAATGAACTCATGAATAAGTATAATACTTCTTCTACTTTTAAGAGTCCTACTAAACATACTATACTAGCAAAAGATCCCCAGGATACTATTGCTTGTGGTGTTAAAGTAACAAATATTGCAGATACCACAATTAATGTACATAATGGTAATGCATTATATAATCTAGGCATTGCTGCACTAGGTTTTAATGTCTGTTTAAAGAAGAATTTACCTGTTGCGAATATACCAGGACTTGTAACTTGAGGTCCAAGTCTTTGTTGTACTCTAGCTTGTACAAGTTTCCTTTGAATTCCAGGTAACCATAGACTTATCAAAACAGCTATAATAAAAGCTCCGATTACAGCTCCGATTGATGTTAATAAACTCATTGTCTAGTCTCCTTTTATAATTTAATTATTTGAATAGCCCTGTCAGTACAAGTAAAACATGGATCACATGATACAATTGCTAATTGAGCATCCTGTAATGGATGTCCAATACATGCTTCTTGCATAGCACCAATGTTAGACATTGATGGTGTTCTGATAATACTATGTCTTACCCTTCCTTCTTCAAGACCATAAGAGTGATAACATCTTCCACGAGGTACTTCTATGTAACTTTTATATACAGAAGAATCTTGCATTTCCCAATCCCTGTTTACTACAGGTCCTTCAGGAATATCTCTTATTACTTGTCTTATAATCTTAATTGATTCAAATATTTCAAATACCCTCATTAGAATATTTGCTTTTACATCACAAGAATCTTGAGTTATTACATCAAATTCTATTGAATCATATTCAGGCATTTCAGTTCTTATATCCATTTCGTATCCAGTTGCTCTTAGTGATGGTCCTGTGATCTCTAATTTTCTTGCTGTTTTTTGTGAATATTCTCCAGTTCCTGAAATACGTGACATTACCATTGGATCACTTACAAACCTATTTGCAAAGTCTCCGACTTTATCTTCTAGGTAGTCCATAGTGTCAAGGATTTTTTGTTTTTCTTTTGCATTAATATCTGCTCTTGGTCTAACTCCACCGAGTACGGATACTCCGTATTGTACTCTGTTTCCACCAATCATAAATAATAAATCCATTACTGATTCCCTTATGTAGAAAATTCTCATAGCGAATGTTTCATGTGATAATGTTTCTGATCCGTGTCCTAAGTATAACATGTGACTGTGAAGTCTTTCAAGTTCTTCCATTAATACACGTAAGTAGATTGCTCTTTCTGGCACATCTATACCGATTGCACCCTCACCAGTACGGCAAGAGTTCCATATATGTGCATTTGAGCAAATTCCACAAACTTTTTCTGTTAAAGCATTTGCCTTTTCAACAGGCAAACCTTCCATAATTCTTTCGATTCCTCTGTGATTTAATCCTACAGTAATTTCCGCATCTTTTACTATTTCATCCTCTACGAATAGTCTGACCCTGTAAGGTTCTAAAGCTGCTGGATGTACTGTACCCATATCTACTTCGGTTTCGTATACTTGTCTTTCATCTTCAGTACAAGTTTTTGCTCCATCTATTATAGTAACCATATAAATACTCCTTATATTTTATCTTTTGATTTATATTAGTCAACCTATTTATCTTCCTTTTCGAGCAGTAATGGTATAACTGATGCTACACCAGCTACGATATCTTCTGGTCTTACTGCACATCCAGGTATTTTAGCATCTACAGGTATGACATTTTCAACTGGTCCTTCAATTTCTTCAGATGGAATATCTCCATGAATATTTTTGTATACTCCACCCATTAAAGCACATGCTCCTGCTGCAACTACAAGTTTTGGTTTTGGAATTGCTTCATATATTTTGAGTAGAGGTTCTTTAGTTCTGTATGTTACAGGTCCAGTGACAACTAGAATATCAGCTTCTCTTGGATTCCAAGTTAAAAATACATTGTACTGTTCTACATCGAATTTTGGTGATAAAACACAGTTTACTATTTCTATGTCACAACCATTACATCCTCCAGTATACACTAGCATAAGATGTATTGCTCGTTTACGTGTATATTCTTTAATACCCATATTCATCCCCCTCATTCTTGATTATTTTTACTTGAATCAGCTGTTTCTGATTCTGATTGTTTTTCTAGTTGTTCTTCGTTTTTCTTAATAATAGCATTATCAGTTAAGAATTGTGCTATGTATTTAATTTTATCCTCAGATATTTTACTAGGATTTTGAAGAAGTCTTTTGATGTCTTTGTCACATTTATTTCCAATATCATTTGGATGTATTGTTCCAGCTACACCAAATAATGCATATACTGGACAGAAATCATGACAGTGATAACAGTGTACACATTTAATTTCATCAATTTGTGGAACAGATGTTTTCACTAATCCTTCTACTAGTTCTACTGGTTCAATTGGGATCATTGTAATTGATTTTGTTGGACATACATTAGCACATCCTCCACAGCCGATACATGCTACAGGATCAACTTTAGGAGTTGGTTTAACATTTCCAGTTAAAACATCATGACGTAGTTGTAAATCAGTATGACATTCACTACCAAAGACTATTCTTTTAAGGTTAACATATAACCCTTCGATAAAAACTCTTCCTAAACTCATATTGATGCCTCGAAATCCCTTTGTATTTTAATTGCATTAGCTGGGCAGATGGTCTTACAAGCTCCACAATAAATACATGCTTTATTATTTATTGTAAGATCTCCGTTTTCTTTTTTACTTATTGCATGGAAAATACATGCTTTTTCATAACAAAGTCCACAATCAATACATAATTTATTATTAATCATTGAATATCCATTAGCAATTTTCATTTTTAATGGTGTGGTTTTTGGTAATGCATTTACTGGACAGTGCATTGCACATTTTTCACATAATACACATTTATCGAAGTTTAATTTAACTTGTCCATCTTTAATGGATAGTGCATCGTTTGGACAAACTTCTACACATATTCCACATTTAATACATTGTACTCCGACTTCTCCTTTCCACATTGTATTTCCGAATTTTCTTGCATCATATTTACATGCGTCTACACATCCACCACAAGATACACAGATTCCTTCTAATGTAATTTTAGAATCAGGTACAAATTGTAGTATTCCCTGTGGACATGCGTTTACACAAGGTGCATGATCGAAGTCTTTTGCACAGTGTTCATCACCATTTACATTGTTAGCTAATGAACAGTAATCAACATCGTATCTAATTCTTTTAGATATAACTGATAATCCATTTGTTGGACATGCTTCTGCACATAATCCACAACTTAAACAAGCAATCATAGCAGTATCATTTTCCACATCATATTCAGGGTGATGTATTTCTAATACTTGATGTTCTGTTGTAATTGCATCGTTTGGACATTCAATTAGACATTTATAACATACTGCACATTTTCCCATGTCTATAAAGTACTCTCCACCTTCTTCTTTTGGTCCTATTGCATCTCTTGGACATACATCTATACAAGAATCACATTTAGTACAAACTCCTGGTTCGATGTATGAGAATTTAATTGCATTTGATGGACAGAAGTATGCACATCTTCCACATTTAATACAATCTTCGTGTACTGTACCAATATTTAATCTATTGGTCATTTTTTTCTTAGGTGGTTCTTCATCGTCTACTGGTATTTTTGCGTTTAAAGATTCTAATGTTGCTATTTGTTTTTCATCTTCTATTTTAGAAGCATCTACTCTAGCATCATTAGGACATGCATCAACACAAACACCACAACGTGAACATATTCCCATTATTTTTCCGTCTTTTACTGTGATATTGTCTACAGGACAATTTACCATACACATACCACAGAGGTTACATTTTGCCCTATCTACTACATATCCACCGTATTTAGTTTTAAATATAGCATTATTTGGACAAACTTCCATACATTTTCCGCATGTAATACAACTGAATGCTTTTCCATCTACTATTCTTATTGCATCAGTAGGGCAAGCATCTACACATTCACCTGAGTTATTACATTTTTCTGTTGATAAAAACATTATATATTACCCCACTTATGCCTCAGCTTTTGTTCCAAATAGTTTTCTTCCAATCATTGCACCAATTATTACCATTACGAATCCTGGTCCAAATGGGAAGTTTCCGTAATATGGGAAATTACCTAACCAATAAGCAATTATAATACCACCGATAAGTATTGCTACCCATGCAGTTGTTGTTACTTTGATATCTTTGACTGGAGTTTTGTGCATTAAAGTTCCTATTATTAATCCCATTAAGAATGAAAATAATAATGGACCAACATACCATATTCCGAATACCGTAGGAGGTATAGCATTTAATAAATTTACTACCATATTTTAATCCTCCTTAATCTATTTCCTCTGTATCTATGTAGTCTTCTTTGTAATTTGAAACTCCATAGAGTAATATTACTATGGTTGTTAATCCGATGAATACTTTTAAACCTACTACTATATTTAGGTAAGGAATTATTCCTGCATGTAATGCATCTGGATAATTGAATATTGTTGCTACTCCTGCTGGAACTAAATTTTGAAGGTTTGTACCTAAGTTATATAGGAAAGATCCACTTAAAAGTAACCCTGATAATCCTAATCCAACGTAACATAATGCACCAATACTTTCTATTACAGACATTCTGTTGTGTGATAAATTAAATGGATTATCTTTTAATCCATATGTAAGTATACAGAGGATTGCTCCTGCTGCCATCATACAACCACCCTGGAAACCTCCTCCAGGTGTTATGTGTCCTCCTAATATAGTCATTGCTCCATAACCAATCATTATAAATGATACTGGAAATGCTATTAATTTAAGTAAATCACTCATCGTTGTCGCCTCCAAGGTTTACTTTTCCTCTTCCGAAAACGAGCATTGTTGTTACTACTGCTGTTACAAGGATAATTGCTTCACCGAGTGTATCGAAACCTCTGAAATCAAATACTATGTTTGTTACAAGGTTTGGTGCTATGTATACTCCTAGTCCTTGATAAATATAGTTTATACCTGGATATATAAGGTAACTAAACTGATATATTGAGTTTAGGAATATTGCTGAGAATGTTATAATTGATATTAAAAGTGCTAAATCTTTAAAAGATGATTTCATCTATAAAGCCCCCCAGTAAAATGCTACTGCAATGATTGCTAAGGCTAACACAGCATAAAACATCATATTATTTATATTATCATTATGTTCTTTGTACAATTTAGGCATTAATGGTGTCGTGTAAATAAAGACTAACATTAGTGCAACTACGACAAATATCATTAATGCTGGGCTTACTAATCTAATAGTCGTGGCAGCTATAAGTAAAGATACCATTAAAACTATTTCTGCAGCCATTACTGATGATGTTTCTACACCAGGCACTAATGATTTCTCATAATCTGCTCCAAATGTACTTTTCATTTTTTCTACAAATTTGTCGTACATGTTCATTCTATCACCTAGGTAATTATGCTGCCAGAGCTGATAAAGCTAAGACACCAAGTTTGTTGACTACTAGATTTGGCCAGATACCTATTACTAAACATATGATTAAGAATAATATCATTACACCCATAGTTGTTTTTGGTATTTTTGAATTATTAATTTCTAAATCATCTGGTTTAGGTCTAAGGAATATTGCATAAACAATTTTGAGGAATGCTAAGAAAGTTACAATACTTAATATAATCATAATTACTGCAAGTTCTGGTATTCCTGCAGACATTGCTGCTTGACAGAGCATATATTTACTCTGGAATACATTGAATGGTGGTACTCCTGCCATGGTAAATCCTGCAAGTGTTATTAATAATGCTGCTGTTGGCATTTTTGGTAATAATCCACCTAATTTACTGACCTTACTTGTTTTTGTTTTGTATAGTACTAAACCAAATCCAATAAATAGGAATGAGGTTACTACTAACTCATTTACTGCTTGGAATAATCCTGCTGTTATACTGTATGCTGTACCTAATCCGATACCTACACCAATATAACCTAATTCTCCAACAGCTAAATATGCAATTATACGTTTATAGTCATCTTGAGTCATTGCCATACAAATACCTAATATCATTGCAAGTACAGAAATAGCTAATATTGCTGTTCTTGCCATTGGTAAGTATCCAAATATTCTAATGATTACTATACCTATTGCGATTGTTGATATTACTGAGAAAGATTGTAATAACATTGAACCACTAGGTAGTCCTTTACTGTAAATTTCTGATTTAATTGCATTGAATGGTGGTAATCCTGAAGCGTATAACCAACCATAAATTAACATACCACAAGAGAATAACAATACTGGGTTTAAAGGATTTACTAATCCACTGTGTATCATTATGACCATATCTGATATGTTAACGTTACCAGTAATACCGAGTAATAAAGCAATTCCTAATAAAAGGAATGATCCACCGATTTCTCCTAGTAACATATATTTTAATCCGGTTTCGTAGTTTCCTTTAACTCTTGATACAAGTATTAAAGCTACTTGAACAAGTGCTGCTATTTCAAAGAATACGTATAAGTTAAATATATCATCAGTTAATATTAATGCCATCATTGCGGCAGTTAACATGAATAATCCGTATAAATATACTCCGGATGTTTTTTTACTTTCAGCTATTGAAATTAATATAGCTGACATTACAACTATACCTAATATGAATAATATTACTTGTTGACCTGCACCGAATACATATGTAATTCCTGGGTGGAATATTTGTAATACAGTTCCATTAACTAATGAAGATACTGCTGCAGGCAATGCTACTGGTATACTACTTAGTACCAATGGTTTATATGCACCAAAGTAATGTACACCAAATGTTGCAAATAATGGTATTAAAGGCATACAAATAGCAATGATAATTGCAATAAATTTTGTTGATTTATTAAACCCATGTAATAGGTTTACTAATATTGCACACGTAAGTGGTACTATGACCATTAGAGGTATTAATAGACTCCCATCCATTATAAAGTCCCTCCTTTAGTTACTATTTTATTATTAGCATTATTCATTATCTTCCTCTCCTAATTTCTTATCACTTAAAAGAGCAGATGCACTAAGTGTTCCATGTCTTTTGTATAATACTAATGAAATAGCTAACATTACAGCTAGTGTACTTGCACCTATAACAATACTAGTTAACACTAAAGCAAAAGGTAATGGATATGATGCTTGACCTAAGAAATTATTTACATTCATATTTTGTAGATAAATGTAAGGTATTCCACCTACTTTGTAACCTAATGATATTAACATTAAGTTGACTCCATCACCAATAAATGCTGCTCCTATTATTTTCTTAATAACGTTATCTAGGTAGACTAATGCCACCAAACCAATAATCATTAAAAGAGCTGAAGTTATTAAAGATCCACATTGAACTATACTAAATGTCATTATGAATCACCCTCTTCCTCTTTTTTTGATTGAGGTTTTTCTCTTGTTTTCATTATAGTTAGAGCTACAAATGTTGGGACAATAGCTGCTCCTACAACAGCTTGTGTTAATGCTACATCTGGAGCTAGTAATAATTGGAATAATGCTGCTAATACAAAACCAGTGAAACTAGTCATTACAGCCATTTTTAATAAATCTTCCTGCATTACACATACTATAGCTCCTAAAACTGCAAATATAAACAGTATCCAAGGTACTGCTGTTTGTACCAATAAATTTATATCCGTCATATTTAATGCTCTCCCTGTTCTCCATAATAATGTCCGTTAGCTATTGCATGTACTACAAATGGTGTCATTACAAAGTATACGAGACCTAGTGCTGGTTGTCCGATTAATATAAGCACTAGTACGCTTACCATATCAACGATACCAAAAATTTGTAATCTTCCAAATATTATATTTTTTTTATCATTGTTCGTATTACATAATAATCCATATGCGGCACTAAGTACTAGGATACCACATATTAATAATATAATACCGAGAATAACAGATAGTATATCCATCTATTTTCCCCCCATCAATACTTGGGCTAATGCTATAGTTCCAACTGGACTTAAAATGATTATTGCAAATGCTATATCTCTACAAAAACCTATACCAGTTATTGTTGTCATTAGTGTTAATACAACAGCCAAAGCTATTGTAAATCCACTAACTCCAGCTAATGCTGATGAGGTAGTTGGTCTTGTTGCAATCTTTACAGATGCAAGCATGAATATTACAAGACATAACATAAGGAACAATTCACATATTAATAAAAAATCCATTTCATCACCCTATGTTTATTCTAACATTTTCTTTATATATGGTTCAAAAGGGATTATGTCCTGAGTTGATCTAGGTGTTAAAGCTGATACTAATAAAGTTTTGTTATCTTGATCCATTTCTATTGTTAAAGTACCAGGTGTTAATGTGATACTGTTAGATAGAACTGCAAGAGATACTGGTCTTTCTAAATCAGGTTTAATCTCTAGAACTACCGGGTCAACGTCTCCCTTAAGACAGCATTTACTTGTTGCAAATACTGCTTTGATTATTTCGACTACTAATACTACGAAATATTCGATTCCGTAGATTATTCTAGTTAAAAACATAAATTAAACTCCGTTTTTAATTATAAAAATTCAAATTAAATTAAATTAGCTATAAAAAACTTAATACTTAAAAAAAAGAAAAACTTCAAAATTCAAGTATATAGTATGATTAATTATTATATATTAATCGATATATAACCTTTATGAAATAATTTTTAGGTTTACTTAAAGATTGATGATAAATTAGGGGAAATTATACCGAATTTGCATACAAAAAAGATAGAAGTTAATAACCAACATAATAAAAGTATATAACCTAAACTTTTATGAAATTTAGTATCTGAAATCGGCCAAAATACACTAAGTCCACTAGGTGTTAAAAGATCCAATACAAGATGACTAAAAGCACCTATAAATAACATTAAAAATATTATACTCCAATTTAAAGTTAAATAATTAACAGGAGATAAAACCAAGTAAATTATAAGAACAATCATATACAACGAAAGTACTCTACGACTAATTATTAAATATCCAACAAGAGCCATTACGATAAATAAACAAATTGTACTTGGAATACCAAAACGTGCAAGAATTGGTAAAAAACCCATGATCATAAAAAGGAATAATGCAGATAGTACAACTATCCCAAAAAATGAATGAGTAAATCCTCTATGTTTAGAAAAATAAAAAATAATAGCTAAACAAATTAGAATTAAACCCGATAAAGAAACACCATTATAAAAAAATAACAAAACAGAAAGGATGATACCTACAACAAGCATTGTATATATTTTATTAGTATTAGCATTATGATCTAAATCTGGAATTGAAGCCCCAAATAATGCAAAAAATAAATAAAACAAACTTGGAGCAAAAGGTAATGCCATAAGTATTCCAGCTAACGCATGTGTTTTAAACGAAGACATAAATATTCACCCTTATAATTAAATTTAATCAAAAGTTTTTTCATGTATAGCATCAAAATAATCAAGAAAAGATAAAAATTGTTGAGTACAAGCTTCAATACTACCTTCTTGTATATCACCAACAGGAGATACAACTTCACATGTAACAGATGAAATTCCTCGAAGATTAGCTTCATCTTCAACAGCACCAGAAATAATTTTTCCAGCACAAGCTGTTGGTAAGATTTCAGAAGCAGTTTTATCTTCAATATGTTTAGCAATGCGACAACTTTCAATTAATGGTTTTACAGAACAGAAAACACTTTTAACACCAGGTTTATTATAAGGATCAGTTGCATGACAATCACATAATGCTACCACATCATGTTTTATTGCAAAATCAAGTATATTTTTAGTTACACCTTCTTTTTTAGCATATCTATTCATATCTACTGAATTTAAATACCTAGAATTTAACATTGTTGCATGAGGAATTAAACAAGGTGCAATATATAAAGTACAATTCAAATCCCATGTTTCATCCATATATAATTTTTCAACAAATTCCATTAATGCAACTTGAGGAGGTAATTCATTACCATGAACACCACCAATTAACATTAAATTAGTATCTCCTTTACCAAAAGACAACACAATAGAACCTTTAGTGGATTTTTCAATGATTTCAGCTATAATTCCATCTTTATTATAACCTCGTTCAGTAAAATAGTCATGTATTGCACGATTATTTAAAAGTTTACCGTTGGTATCTGTTTCAAATAGATTTACCTCATATTCCATAACCATAATTTGCGTCCCTTTTTTTTAATCTAATAACTAGTTATTATATAATATTTTTAAAAACTATATATTTTACTCTAAAATTTTCTTTAATAAAACATGACCTAAAAGAATATAGCTAAAAAAAATGTTTTAATAACAAACATTAGAAAAAATAATTATTAATAGATTAATAATTTGAAAAATGATAATTTCAATAACCATAAACTACCAAAAATCAACTCATTATTATAAAAATAAAGAAAACTTTTTAATAAAATTTATTAAGATAAAATAAAATATATTATTAATATATATCTCAAATGATAACTTTAATCAAATAATAAAAACTAGAAATAAAAGGAGAAAAAAATATGGAAAAAGTGGTATTAGCATTTAGTGGTGGACTTGACACATCAGTATGTGTAAAATTATTAGAAGAAGACTATGATATGGATGTAATAACAGCATGTGTAGATGTAGGTCAACCAGAAGATGAAATAGAAAAACCAGAAAAAGCAGCAAAAGAAATAGGCTCATTCAAACATTATACAATTGATGCAAAAGATGAATTTGCAAAAGAATATGCATTTAGATGTATAAAAACAAACGCATTATACGAAGGATATCCTTTAAGTACAGCATTTGCAAGACCATTAATTGCTAAAAAAATAGTTGAAATCGCAAAACAAGAAGGTGCTACTGCAATAGCACATGGTTGTACCGGGAAAGGTAATGATCAATTTAGATTCGAAGCAACAATTAGATCAGAATCAGATCTTAAAGTAGTTGCTCCTGTAAGAGATATGAACCTTACAAGAACAGAAGAACAAGATTATGCCCGAAAAAATGGAATACCACTCCCATCAGACAAAATTTACAGTATAGATGAAAACTTATGGGGAAGATCTATTGAAGGTGGTCTCTTAGAAGATCCTGCAACAGCTGCCCCTGAAGATATTTATGCATGGACTAAATCAACAGAAGATGCTCCTGATGAACCAGAATTTGTTGAAATAGAATTCATAAAAGGAGAACCTGTTAAAATAAATGGTGAAACATTAGCTCCCGTACAACTTATAAGAAAAGCAAATGAAATTGCTGGAAATAATGGAATAGGCAGAATCGATATGATTGAAGATAGAATCATAGGTTTAAAATCAAGAGAAAACTATGAAACTCCTGGTGCATTATTACTTATAAACTCACACAAAGCTTTAGAAAAATTAGTATTTAGTCGTGAAGAGATTAAATTTGCTGAACAAATAAGTCAAAAATATGCAGAACTTGTATATGATGGATACTGGAATGAACCATTAAGAGAAGATCTTGATTTAGTAAATGATAGTATGCAAAAACGTGTAACTGGAACTGTAAAAGTAAAATTACACAAAGGATCTATGAAAATCATAACAAAAGAGTCACCAATGGCATTATATAACCAAGAAAATGTATCATTTGAAGATAAAGGAATAGATCAAAGAGAAATGATTGGTATGGTAAAATACCATGACATACAAGGAGCAGAATATTACAGAGTATGTAAAAAAGATTAATTTTAATCTTTTATACCCCTTTTTTACATGCCAGATACTATTTTTAAAAATATTTATAAAATCTTATTTAAATACTAATCTTATGGTAACTCCATCAACTTCTGCTTCAGCACTACTAAAATTCTTATCAAATTTAACTTGAGTAGTATTATAACCCTCAACCACAGTATCATTTATTACATTGGTATCATTAAAGGTGTACTTAACTTTTCTATCAAGCAGTTTAACATTAGTAAATATATCATCAATATGTCCATTAGAATCACATACCTCATCTAGTTTAACAGTCCAATCTACAAATTTATTATCTGCTATAGGAGTTGTATTAGAAAAATCCAATATTATCCAATATTTTGGTGAAAATATATCACTACCAATTAATTCAGACCAATTAGGATTATTATCAGCCCACCAGTTATAATCTAAAGATCGGATAGAACCACCCACATTAAATAATACTTGACTATTCATTATTGAATGATTATTTACAAAACAAGAACTTCTTATATCTAAAATACCACCATTAGCTATAGCTCCACCATGTTTAGATTGATTATTTTCAAAACTACATCCAATAATCATTAATTCACCTTTATTTGCTATTGCACCAGCACGAGACAATGATTTATTATTAATAAATTCAGAACTAATAATTGTAGACTTACCACCTTCAATATAAAAAGCACCAGCTACACCATATTTAGATTCATTACCTTCAAAACAAGAAGATGTAACATTTAAAGTACCGTTATTATTATAAAGTACACCACCATTACTATTTTCTACAAGATTATTCAAGAATTTACATTTAGATATTTTCACAAGTCCACCTTTATTGTATAAAGCTCCACCATCAAACATTGAAAAATTATTTATGAAATCCACACCAGCTATTCTTAATATACCACCCTCAACATAAATAGCACCACCTTTAGTATGCTTTTTATTGATATTTCCTATACCATTTTTAATTTTAAAATTATTTAAAACAACCCGTTTACCTCTCTTTACACAAAAAATAAATCCTAATTTTTTTGCATCTATTATTGTATTTTCTTTATTTATACCTATAATCGTTACATTTTTCTCAATATCTAAATTAATATTACCCTTTCCAGAATAAATACCCTCATTAATTATAATTATACCATTATTATCCACTAAATTTAATGCTTCTTCAATAGTACTCACTATATTTTTTGATCCACCAGACCCTTTTTTAATATTTTTATCAACAATTACTTTATTATATGTAAATGAATTAACATTTTTACTCATTATTTTAGATTCATAATCATTTCGATTAAAAAAACGAATTCTTTTATTTATTCTATCATTCAAAGAGGACATAACTAATCTCCATATAAATATTATAAATAATATTTATTACTTTTAAATTATTATACCCTATATAAATTTTTAAAAATAAAAAAATAGGGACAATTCTGTTTATATAAATATTAAACATATTATACACTTAATAATATTAATAATTATCTTAAATTGAATAAATATTCTAGTAAATAATTAACAATTATGTCTAATTAAAAATAAACAAAAAAAATCATTAAAACATTCAAATAGAATAGTAGTAAAAAAAGTAAAATATGTAATAAAAATAGTTAAAAAAAATAAAAGAAGAATATTATTCTTCTATTAAACCCATATCTCTTAAATATTGTGTGAAGGATTGTCCTCCTTCATTAGTATCAGTAGTTTCTTTTTCTGTATTGTTTATGGATTTATTTTCATCTTCTTTATTTTCATCATCATCTGTTTTTGGTTTTTTATCTTCAGGTAAATTATCTATTTGTTGAATACAATCTTCTGCTGCTTGAACTATAGGATCAATTACCATAGATAATGGTGGGGCATATGAAAATTCTAAAGCTGTAACATCTTTACATGTTAATTTTTGAGTAATTATAGCAGTCATTGTATCAACTTTTTCTGCTACTGCTTCTTTAGCAAACATTTGACATCCAATTATTGTTCCATCAAGTTTTGTGATTAATTTAAGATATAATGGTTTACTTCCTGGATAATATCTTGCCCTTGTTAATGTTTTAATATTACTTATTATTGTTTCAATACCTTCTTTTTCAGCAGCTTGCTCGGTTAGTCCTACTGATCCCATTTCCATATCATTAATTCTAGATACTGTAGCATTTAATACAGGCTGGAAATCTATTGGGTGTCCAGTTATATTTCTTGCAGCAATTATTCCTTGTCTTACTGCAGTTGTTCCTAATGGTGAGAATGTTTCATTTCCTGTTATTGCACCCGTTACTTCCACACAATCTCCTGCTGCATAAACACCTTTTACAGATGTTTCCATGTGTTTATCAGTTTTTATTGCAAAATTTCCTATTTCACAACCTATACTTTCAGCTAAGTCAGTTAAAGGTCTTACTCCAGTTGACATTATTACCATATCTGCAGGTATAATTTCTCCATCAACAGTTACAGACTCTACTTTTTCAGTACCATTTATAGATTCTACAGTTGAATCAGTAAGTATTGTAACATTATTCTGTTTCATATGCTCTTGGAATTTATCAGACATATCTTTATCAAAAGATCTTGGGAATAATTGTGGCATCATTTCTACAATTGTTACTTCTAAATCTTTTAATGCTAATTCAGTACCAAGTTCTAATCCAATTGCTCCTCCACCAATTAAAACTACTTTTTTAGATGTACTAGCATAATTTTGGATTTTTTCTCCATCTTCAATGGTTCGTACTTTGAATACTCCTTCTAAATCTTTTCCGTTTATTGGAGGTATTAATGGTCTTCCACCTGTTGCTAAAACTAATGTGTCATATTTAATGTTTTGTTGAATTCCTTGTTTATCTTCGTATAGTATTTCTGAATCTTCTTTGTTTATACTTTTTACTTCTGTTTCAGTCAATATTCTTACGTTTCTTTTCATGTATTCTTCTGGTTTATGCATTATTATATCATTAAAGTTATCTATGTGTCCACCAATTACATATGGTATTGCACAAGGAGAATATGCTACATTTTTCTCTTTTGTGATGACTATTATTTGTGATTCATTATCATTTTTTCGTATGTTAGATGCTATGGTTAGGCCAGCGGCTCCTCCACCTACTATTACTATATTCAATATATTCACCCATATTATAAAGTTTTAAAAAATTTGGTTATCTTAAATTATCTATATTATATACTATATTGTTTACTGTATTTAGT
>CAYNSJ010000012.1:0-12092 GCA_964399835.1 uncultured Methanobacteriaceae archaeon
ATCTATTTAATTTTATTTTGATTTTATATTGAAATATTATTTATTATAATTATTTTATTATTCCATTAAATCTTTAAATAAGAAATAATCTTCAATATAATACTAATTTATTTTTATAAAGATCATATGATATATTAATTAATTCAAAAGGAGGAAATTAAATGAAATTAAATAAAAAGATGATTCTTTTATTTGCAGTATTATTCATACTTGTTATTGGAACTACAGCAATTTCTGCAGCATCAAATAACAACACAAATATTATAACTTCAGACAATACACAATCTACTGTAACTACAGCAAGTGTAATTAATACAACTCAATCTACTGATACAAATACTGAAAATATTGTAAAAGAAGATACATCTAATCAAAATTCAAATGCAGCAAATGTTGTTGAAAAAACGACAGATAAGCAGTCACAACAGTCAGATCAACAATCAATCACACCAAAAGCAACAGTAACTAAAAAAGCAACAAAAACAATACAAAATGATAATAGTTCAGTTTCTAAAACAAACAATTCTGTTACACAAAGTCAAAGTACACCCCAAATTACAAGTAATACTAATAAATCAAATAATATTAATTCTAATATACAAATTTCAAATAGTACTGTAAAAACAGCAACATATTCATCAATAACAAATACAACAAAAACAGCAATAAAAACAGGAACAACACAACCTGTTACACCTGATGAAATGAATCACATAGTATATGTATCACCAACAGGAACTTATGATAATTACCATACAACACCATCAACTTATGATAATCCTTGGTCATTAAAATGTGCAATAGATTGGATTAATGAGATTAGTGAATATACTAAATATAATAATTATTATGGTTGGCAAAAAATACAAACTGGTACTCTTAATGGAACAACTATTATATTAAAAGAAGGAGTATATGATTGTTCTAGTTCTTCTGGTCATTATACTAGTTGTTATGAAATAGATTCTGGTGTTCAGATTAATATTAAAGCTGAAGAAGGTAAAACTGTAATAATTAATGGAAATGGTTTACCAATATTAGTATATGGTGTTACGGATTATGCTGCTGAACTTATAAATGGTCATCCTGATCCTGGATCTATACCAACATCATTTTATTCTCCTATATATGGTAGTTCATTAAATATAACTAATATTACATTTGTTAATGGAAGTTATCTTCGACAATATGGTAGTGATTATGTTTATGGAGCAATAACTTATGTAGGAAATTTAACAGTTGAAAATTGTACATTTACAAAGAGTGATAATGATAATGGTGGTTCAATAATATACGCATCTATTAGTACATTAAATCGTGGTTATCAAGACGTAAATCGTGGTAATTTAACTGTTAATAATTGTAATTTTATAAATAATACTGGAAGAGCAATTAATATAGATAACTGGAATAATTTGACTATCTCCAATTCTTTATTTGAGAATAATACTTCTCAGTATTTAATCTCAGATTCTGGTGATTCTCATGGTGTAGTACAAAATACTTTATCTTATTATACATATGAAGATGTATTTAATTATACAACTCATAAATATAATAGACATTATGTGTATAATAATGAAAATGTAAATATTGTAAATACAACTTTTACAAATGATAATGATAAAGAAATAACAAACTTAGTTTTTCATGGACGTTGTAATCTGTTAAATGATACGTTTAATCATGTTTTATTTGAATTAGACTATTCTACTAATACATATTATTATCAAAAAGAACCAGCTATTCCTACTGTAACAACTCAGTATGACCCTGGAACAGGACTTTCAGGAACTTCTCTTATTTATGAATCAATGTTTGTCTGTACTAATACTACATTTACCAATCAATCTGAAGTGATTTTAACTGGAAGTGGAAATGCATATAATTATGGGTATGATTCTTCTGGAAAATTTTTAATTCAAAATTCTACATTTACAAATATCATACGTGCTTTACAGATTATTGGTTTTTCAAATGCTACAGTTAAAAATTGTACATTTATAAATGATACTTATATGGATGGTCAAACTACTGGTGGAGCTATATATTTCATGGCTGGTGGAAGTCGTGATAAAGCACCTTCTGGATACAAAAGTGTTAGTAATTTAACAGTAATTGATTCACACTTTTATAATGATACTGCAGGATCCGGTGGAGCTGTATATGTAGGATATTATGATCCTAATGATAATATAGAATCACATTTTAATACAACAAATTCTTATTATTATTATTGTTTAGCTGATTATGGAACCCATTGTGGTGCTGTATATGCAAATTCTACGGATATGGACGATTATGAAAATCTATATTCAAATAATGTGTATATTCCATCAGAAATGGAAACTAATTTAACAGCAAAAGTTCTAAATAATTCATATTATAATACTACTATTGAAGTTACAGTTACAAATAGAACAGGTACTCCTGTAAGTAAAGGTGTTGTAAGTGTATTAGATAATAATGGGAATTATCTTACTACTGTTAATACATTAACATTAAAAGATGGAAAAATTAACATAACTTTAAATAACTTAGATTATAATACATTTTATGGAAACCAAACAATAACAATACATTATATCCAAAATAATGTTTACTATGCAAATTCAACAAATTTAACGTTTACTCCTCAAAAATTGAATACTACAATAACTCCAACAATTAGTAGTGATTTAATAGGAATAGCTTCTGTAATATTTAATGTTAGAGACAATGATAAAAATTATCTTGTAACTAATGGTACATTAAAAGTTTATAATGAGACGGGTGATCTTATAGAAAGTTATGCTTTAACTAGTTCTAATCAACCTATTGCTATCAATTTATATAATTTAGCTTTAGGAAATCATACGTTAAAAGCATATTATACAGAATCTGATAAATATAATGGTAACAATACAGAAATAACAGTAACTATAAAGAAAATAAATACTTATATAACACCTACTATACTTAATAATACAATAGGTAATTCAAAATTACAAATTGCTGTTTATGATGTAGGTAATAATTATGTAACTTCTGGTAATGTTAGTGTTTATGATGCTGATAATAATATTTTATTAGGAAATGGTACGTTAACTAATGGTCTAATGAATATGACTTTAAATACATTATCATTAGGTGATCATAATTTATATATTAATTATAGTGGAACTGATGATAAATACAATATTAGTAATATTACATCTAAATTAACAATAAATAAAATTAATACAACTATTGTTCCTACAATAATTCGTAGTACTGTTGTAGATACAACATTAGAAATAACAGTTACTAATAAAACTGGGGATGTTGTAAAAGAAGGTACTTTAAATGTATATAATGAAAGTAATGTTAAAATTGGAAATGCTACAATAACAAATGGGGCAGTTAATATTACTTTAACTAATTTAACATTAGGTAATCATAAATTAACAATAAATTATACTGGAGTTAATAATTACAATAGTAGTTCAACTACTCAAATTATAAACGTTAATAAAATAAATACTATTACAACACCTAGTTTAGTTAATAATATAATAGGTAATAGTGTATTAAATATAAATATTAACGATGTATTAGGTAATGTTGTTACTAATGGTACTGTAAATGTTTATGATGCAGATACTAATAAATTATTAGGGTCTGGAAACGTAACTGATGGTGTAGTAACTATTAATTTAGATACATTAACTTTAGGTGATCATAATTTATTTGTTAATTATACTGGAACAACAGATAAATATTATGGAAGTAATAATACAACAACAGTAAAAATTGTTAAAATAGATACAGTAATAACTATGGATAATGTCAATGGAACAACAAATCAAAATATATCTATAATTGCAATAGTTAAAGATACAAATGGTAATCTTATAAATCAAGAAACCGTAACATTTACAGATACAAATGGTCTTTCAAAAACTGTTAATGTAAATAATGGAATAGCAACTATAAATACAACTTATGCTACACGAGGAAATTACACAATAACAGCAAGATATAATGGAAATGATGTTTATTCTAGTAATGAAACAACAGCAATAGCAACTATAACTGTTAATTCTATTGTTATGAATGTAACTGTTATACCAGGTACAACAACATCTAACACAACATTTAATATAACAGTAAAAGATACTGATGGAAATCCTGTAGATGATGGAAAAATATTAATTTATGAGAATAATACATTAATATCTAATACAACTGTTATAAATGGAACTGCAGTAGTTAAAGATATAATACCTATATCTGGAAATCAAAATATAACTGTTATCTATAATAGTACAATATATAATTCTACTAATAAAACAGTAAATTTCACAATTAATAAGTCAAATACAACAATTGTAATTAATCCAATAGTTGGTGTTGTAAAAAATACTATAGACATACAAGCAAATGTTACAGATCAATTTGGAAATCTTGTAAAAGATGGTAGAGTTGCATTTAAAATTAATGGAACAACACTTAAAGATATAAATGGCAATGTAATATATGCAAATGTAATAAATGGTATAGCTAAAATAAACTATTTATTAACAAGACATTGGGTAAAAGATAACTTAACATTTAGTGCAGTATATTCTGGATCTGATTTATATAATTCTGCAAGAAATACAACTACAGTAAATGTAATAAAAAGAACTGCAATCATAACTGAAGAAGTAACTCAAAGTCCAGTCATAGCACAAGATGAAACAAAATTCTTAGCTATTGTCAGAGATTCAAATGGAACAGTAATAAATGATGGACAAGTAGTATTTAAATTCCAAGGACATACAATAAAAGATAAAGAAGGAAACACAGTACTAGTAAATGTAACAAATGGAAAAGCAGCATTAAATTACACAATATTCAATGGAATATCATCAAAAATTTATAATATAACAGCAGTATATGCAAACCCTGATTATTACAGAGCAGAAACAAAAACTCCTTTAGTAGCAAATAAAATTGGAACATATTTCGATATGAATACTAGTATGGCTTCAAGAGGTTCTAATACAACGTTAATATCAGGTACTATAAAAGATAATAATGGAAATCTTGTACTAGGAACAAGAAAAATTTCAATAAAAATTAGTGGAAAAACATTAAGAAATTCAACAAGTGGAACAGTATTTTATGTAACAAATGGAAAAATAAATACTAATGTAACAATACCTAGCACACTTAAAAATACACAATACACTATAACATTAATTACAGGAACAACAAATGGATATAAAACTTCAACAGGAAATACAATTTTAAAATATAACTCTTAAATTTTCCATGAAGAAAAGAATTTATCAATAATTTGATATATCTCTTTTCATAACTTTTTTTATATGTCTATTTTTCATTTAATTTTATTATTATTAAATTAGTTTATTAGTATAAAATTTACTTAAAAAAATATCATATTTTTATTTTTCTACTTTTTAAATTATTCTAAATATATTAATTAACTTACATTAATTTACTAAAATAATATTAAGAATAAATGTAATAGATAATATATAATATAGAATACTATTAATTTTTATAATCATTTTAATTGAATATTATATTATAGTAATAAAAAGGAAAGAGGATTATTAATGAGAAGTGATAATGTAAAAAAAGGAATTAACAGAACTTCACATAGATCATTACTTAGGGCTTGTGGATTAGATGATAATGACATGAAAAAACCATTCATTGGAGTAGCAAACAGTTTTACTGATATCGTACCAGGTCATATTCATTTAAATAAGTTATCTAAAATAATTAAAGATACTATTGTTGAAGAAGGAGGAGTTCCTTTTGAATTTAATACTATGGCAATATGTGATGGAATAGCTATGAACCATGAAGGTATGTATTATTCATTACCTTCTAGAGAAATTGTAGCCAATACTGTTGAAAGTATGTGTATGGCTCATCAATTTGATGCTATTGTATTATTACCTACCTGTGATAAAATTGTTCCGGGTATGTTGATGGCTGCAGCAAGACTTAATATACCTGCTATTGTTGTTACAGGTGGACCAATGATGCCAGGTAAATTTAAAGGTGAAGAAGTTGATTTCATTGATGTTACTGAAGCAGTTAGTGCAACTCAATCTGGTAGAATGAGTGAAGAAGATTTATATGAACTTGAAAAATGTGCTTGTCCTGGAGCAGGTTCATGTGCTGGGTTATTTACTGCAAATAGTATGGCATGTTTAACTGAAGCATTAGGTATGAGTTTAACAGGATGTGCTACAGCTCATGCTGTATCTGGTAAAAAAGAAGAAATTGCTAAAGCTTCTGCAAAACAAATATTTAATTTATTAGAAAATGATATTAAACCATCTGATATAATGACTCAAAAAGCATTTGAAAATGCAGTTATCGTAGATTTAGCATTAGGTGGATCAACTAACACTACTTTACATATACCTGCTATTGCTAATGAAGTAGAAAATGTTGATGTTACACTTGATTTATTTGATAAACTTAGTTACAATATACCATATATATGTAGTATACGACCTAGTGGAAAAAATCATTTAATTGATGTTGAAAATGCTGGTGGAATACCTGGAGTTATGAAAAATTTAGAAGGAAAACTCAATACTGATTGTTTAACATGTACAGGTAATAATGTTCAAGAAAACTTAGCTAATATTACTAATGTTGATACAAATGTAATTCATACATTAAAAGATCCTGTTAAAAAAGAAGGTGGATTAGCAGTATTATATGGAAACATAGCACCTAATGGTTCTATTGTAAAACAAGGTGCAGTTAATGAAGATATGCTTGTTCACTCTGGTCCATGTAAATGTTATAATTCTGAAGAAGAAGCAGTTACAGCTATCGAAAATGATGAAATAGTTGAAGGAGATGTAGTTGTAATAAGATATGAAGGACCTAAAGGTGGACCGGGTATGCGTGAAATGCTTAATCCAACAGCAGCAATAGTTGGAAGAGGATTAACTCACGTAGCATTAATTACTGATGGAAGATTCTCTGGTGGAAGTAGAGGACCATGTATAGGACATATATCTCCAGAAGCAGCAGCAAAAGGACCAATAGCAGCAATTCAAAATGGAGATATATTAAATATCAACATGAAAGAACGTAAAATAAATATTGAATTAAGTGATGAAGAAATTCAAGATAGACTTAGTAAAGTAAAATTAGTTGATAGAAATCTTAAAGGATGGCTTAAACAATATCAAGAATTAGCAACATCTGCAGATAAAGGTGCAGTATTAAAATAAATAATATTATTTAATTATCCTTATCCTTTTTTATATTTATTTTTTATTAATTATTTCTTTTAACAAATCTATTATATAAAATTGAATAAATGGGGGTGTATTATTATTGTCACGATTATCAAAAGATAAAAGGAAAGAGAGAAATAAAAAAGAAAAAAAACAAAAACAAGAAAAAAATAAGAAATCTAATACACGCGAAATAATTAGTTATATAATACTCATAGTGCTAGCTATAATTATAGCTCAACATTTAAACGTTGTAGTATCTGGAAGTATGGAACCTGTATTTTATAGAGGGGATATAGTAGCAACAGAAAATATAAATACTTTTGGTGTACAAGAATTTAACCCAACAACAGATGTACATGTAGGTGACATTGTTGTATACAATGCTGAATGGTATCCTGAGCCAGTAATTCATAGAGTGATTGCTCAAAAAGATATAAATGGAACAATGTACTTTGAAATAAAGGGAGATAATAATCCTACACCTGATCCCTATTATGTATTACCAAGTCAAATAAGATCTAAAGTATTAACAATAGGAAATACACCTATCGTAATACCTAAAATAGGCTATGTTACTCTATTTATAAGAGGATTATAACTAGTAAAATAAAACACAATAAAATATAAAATAAAACATTCAAAAGATATAAAGTAAAATATTAACCTAAAAAAGGGGTCATAAATATGTATTCAAAATTAAAGATGGAAGTAAAAGAAAGTATAAAACATGCTTTGAGTAATCTAAAATGGAAAGTTAATGAAGAAGACATAGTACTTGAAGAACCACCAAACCCAGCAATGGGTGATATTTCTTGTAATATTGCATTTTCATTAGCAAGTAAACTTAAAAAATCTCCTATGGAAATAGCTAATCAAATAAAAGATGAAATAAAATTACCTTTATACTTTACTAAAGTAGAAACAAAAGGACCATACATAAATTTTTATATAGACTATACAGTATTCACAACAAAAGTAGTAAACTATATAGATTCAAAATATGGAGAACTACCTGAAAAAGAACAAACAATAATATTAGAACATACATCAGCAAATCCAAATGGACCTTTACATGTTGGACATCTTAGAAATTCTATTTTAGGAGATTCATTGAAAAGAGTATTACAACATGCAGGATATAAAGTAGAAACTCAATATTATGTAAATGATATGGGAAGACAAATTGCAATAATAGTATGGGGAATGAAAAATTTAAATTTATCAATAAATGATGATAAAAAAATTGATCATTCTATTGGTGAAATTTACTATCAAAGTAACAAAGCAATATCAGAAAATCCTGATTTAAATAAAGAAATAGATGATATTTTACGAGAATATGAAAAAGGAAACAATTCACGTTTAATAGATTCATTTGAAACTGTAGTAGAACATTGTTTAGATGGTATAAAACAAACATTAAAGAATTTAAATATCAAAGTTGATTTATTTAAATGGGAAAGTACATTTTTAAGAAATGGAAGTGTTGATAATGTTTTAGAAAAATTACAACCATTTACAATACAAGAAGATATATTATACTTACCTCTTGAACGATATGGAATAGATAAAGAATTAGTACTAAGACGATCTAATGGAACAAGTTTATATGCAACAAGAGATTTAGCATATCATCAATATAAAGCATTAAATAGTGATATAACATTAGATATACTTGGTGCAGATCATAAATTAGCAATACAACAATTAAGTATGGCATTACAATTATCAAATAATAGACCACCCGAAGTAGCATTTTATGAATTTATAGATTTACCTGAGGGGTCTATGTCAACAAGAAAAGGAGTATTTATATCAGTAGATGAATTTATTAAAGAATCTATAAAACATGCTACAGAAGAAATTGATAGAAGAGACTTAGATCTTAAAGAATCTGAAATAAAAGAAGTAGCAGAAATTATAGGTGTAGGTTCTATAAGGTTCTATATAAATCAAATATCACCTGAAAAACCTATAACATTCAAATGGGAAGAAGCATTAAGCTTTGAAAGAGGTTGTGCATCAATACAATATGCTCATGCCAGAGCATGTAAATTACTTAAAAAATCAAATTATGATGAATATGATGAAGTTAAATGTGATTATCAATTAGAACAAGAAGAACAAGATTTAATTAGAACTCTATCAAAATTCTCTGAAATTATAAAAACGTCAGCTGAAGAAAGAAGAGTACATCATTTAGCTGAATACACTATGGAATTATCTAAAGCATTTAATAAGTTTTATAAAACACAACAAGTAATTGGATCCGAACATGAGAAATTAAGGTTAAAAATGGTTGATGCTTCAAGAATTACAATTAAAAATTCTTTAAATCTTTTAGGAATAAAATCACCTGAATTCATGTAATTAGTACATAAAACCCTTTTTTTTATTTTATCTTTTTATATTTTATTTTTTATTCTATTTTTTTTACTCTATTAATGTTTATTCTATTTTTTTTTACTCTATTTTTTTTTATATTTATTATATTCTTTCATATATTCTTATGATTTGATTTATTTATTTTATTTTTATTTTTGCTTTTAAATAAGACGTTATATTTAATCTATTTTTTAGAAATCTTTTAATAATACTTTGTTTAATACATATACTTATTATAGATATTATTAATAAAAATAGAAGGTAATTACTGAATATTATTCAAAATATAGGTAATTTAATCAATTTATTTATAATCTATTTGATTTTTTGATTACTTATTCAGTTTTTTTTCTTCCATTATAAAATTATTAATATTTCTATAATAATCGAGCATAAAGGAGGTGAAAAAGTATGAAAAGTA
Source organism: uncultured Methanobacteriaceae archaeon (assembly GCA_964399835.1). Taxonomy (GTDB): domain Archaea; phylum Methanobacteriota; class Methanobacteria; order Methanobacteriales; family Methanobacteriaceae; genus Methanosphaera. The sequence continues at coordinate 10,051 of CAYNSJ010000012.1, forward strand.
AAAAAGCCAAACAAAAAATGATTCTTTCATTAATAGTATTATTTATAGTAGTACTTGGTGTTAGTGTAGTATCAGCTACAGATAATAGTACACAATCTGATACAACAATTATTTCAGATAATACTACATCGACAACAGTATCTACTATAACTGATAATACAGTAAGTCAAACAAATATGAATGACTCTGTAAGTACAGATAATACTATTAAAAAAGAATCAACAACAAGTAATTTACAAACAAATAAAATAAAAACAACAAACAATAACAATTCAAATAATCAAATTTCACAAACAACTGACAATACAAATAATGTAAAAACAACGAGTAATGACAATTCAAGTAATCAAATTTCAGAAACAACTGATAATTCAAATAATGTAAAAACAACATCAAATAATAATATTCAAAATTCAACTACAAACACTTTAAAAACTTCAATATCAACATCAAACAACATATCTACATTTAAAACATCAAATCTAAAAACAGCAACATATGAAGTAACAGTAGATAACTATGCTGATTTAATAAAATATGCAACAAATACTACTGATAATCAAGTTATAACTATTTCTGGAGGTATATATACACCAACAGGAACAATTGTAGTAGGAAATAATGTAACAATAAAAACAACTGGAACTGTAATAATAGGTTCAGCTGATTCAACTAATCCTATATCTTTAAGTTATGATTTATTTACAGTAGGATCTGGTACAAGCTTAAATATTACTGGAATATCATTTGATAATATAAAATATGCTAATAATTACACTACAATACATACAAGTAGTAATAATACGGGTTTAAATATTACAAATTGTGAATTCAATAATATAACAAGTGAAGGAAATACAGCAGCAATTTATACTGATACTGCAAATGCTACAATAATTAATACTATATTTAATAATATAACTGCTACTGATGCAACTATAATAAATACAGGTAATTTAACTATTGTAAATACAACAGTTACAAACAACACGAAATATGTACTAAATAAAGGAAACATAACAGTTACACAGTCTAAATTAGTTAATAATACTAATATGATTATTAATCAAGATGGTAATATTATAAATATTAACTATAATTGGTGGGGTAATAATACTCCTGATTGGACTAGTTTAACTGGTGGTACTACACCAACAAATTGGATATATGTAACATTACCAAGTGATGTTAAAATTACAGGTACTATAGTATCTATTCCTGTAGACTTTAATTATATTAACAATACTGGAAGTATAACTTCATATTCTAATACAATTTTAGATGGAAGTACAGTTACATTTGAAAACAGTACAACAGTCACTATTAAAAATGGTCAAGCTAGTATAGAGTATACAGTACCTACAATTATTAGTAAAGCAAATAATACTCTTAATTTAACTGGAAATTACATTGCAGGTATTTTAAATACAACGGTTATTTATCAAAATCCCGATATTATTTATGTAAGTACTACTGGTGATAATACTAATATTGGTTCAAAAGATTATCCTTTAAAAACATTAGAAGCAGCTATTAATGTAGTTAAAGCTAATGGTGGTAAAGGTAATATTATTGTTCTTAATGGTATTTATTCAGGTACTGGTAATATTGGTATTGATTTAACTGGTAATGTAAATATTACTGGTGAGAGTGTTGATGGTGTCGTATTTGATGCTGCTAATGGTGTTCTTTTCAATGTGACTGGTGGTAGTAATGTTAATTTAACTAATATCACTATGATTAATGGAAAAGGTACTGATTATGGTGTAATAAATAATAATGGAACATTATTGATAATTAATTCAAGTATTGTTAACAATACTGCTGGATCTATGGGTGTGATATATAATAATGGTACTGTAAATATTACAGAATCAATAATATATAACAATACTGTCTCTAGTAGTAATGTGTTAGTTAATTCAAATGATGGTTCTATTAAAGATATTAGTCATAATTGGTGGGGTAATAATACTCCTGGTTGGACTAGTTTAACTGGTGGTGTTATGCCTACAAGTTGGATTTATGCTAATGTTTCTAGT
>CAYNSJ010000012.1:12192-45639 GCA_964399835.1 uncultured Methanobacteriaceae archaeon
GTCTTAATATTACAAATTCTGTATTGTTGAATGATACAACAACTAGTGGTTCTGTGATATTTAATAATGGTGGAACTTTTGTTGATCTTAGTCATAATTGGTGGGGTAATAATACTCCTACATGGAGTTTATTAATCAGTAATGATGTAGTTCCTGCTAATTGGATTTATGCAAGTATTCCAAGCAATGTTATAGTTAAAATAGGTGATAGTTTAGTATCTATTCCTGTGAGCTTTAACTATGTTACTGATGGTGCTACTGTAAGTCAGTATGATAATACTGTTCTTGATGGTAGTAATGTTACCTTTGTTGAAGTATCTAATAATCTTGGAAGTAGTACAACTGGTATGGTAACTAGTGGTCAAACTAGTATAACTTATACGTTGCCTACTACAGGTAAATATGAGTATGTTCTTAATTTGACTGGTGATTATGTGCCTGGTGTTATAAATACAACTGTTATTTATGAAAGACCAGATGTAATCTATGTAAGTGATAGTTTAGGTAGTGATGATAATGTTGGTAATAAAACTAGTCCTTTAAAAACTTTAGAAGCAGCTCTTAAAATTGCTACAGCTGAAGGTGGTAAAGGTCAAATCATTGTCTTAAATGGTACTTATACTGGTACTGGTAATGTTGGTATTGAAATTAATGGTAACGTAACTATTACTGGTGAAAGTATGGATAATGTTACCTTTGATGCAAAAACATTAAGTAATATTTTTAATATTACAACAGGTAGTAATGTTAATTTAACTAATATTACATTAGTTAATGGAAAAACTACTGAATACGGTTCTGTCATCAATAATAATGGTAATTTAACCATGAATAATACTAGAATAATAAATAATACTGCAATTAATAGTATTGTTTATAATAATGGTACTGATGCACGTCTTAATATTACAAATTCTATTATATTGAATAACACGGTTGGAACTGATGGTTATGTGATATATAATAATAACAGTAATATTGTTGATCTTAGTCATAATTGGTGGGGTAATAATACTCCTGATTGGAGTGTTTTAACTAACAATACAGTTCCTGCTAATTGGATTTATGCAAGTATTCCAAGTAATGTTACAGTTAAAATAGGTGATGCCTCTGTATCTATTCCTGTTAACTTTAATTATATCATAGATACTAATGGATTAATAACTACATATAATAATAAATTATTAGATAGAACTAATGTTACATTTACAGAATATAGTACTTATGGTGGAAGTAGTACAATCGAAACTATAATTAGTGGTCAAACAAGTATTACATATACATTACCTACTACAGGTAAATTTAGTTATATTCTTAATTTAACTAGTGCATATCTTACAGGTATTATGAATACTACAGTATTCTATGAGAGACCTGATGTGATTTATGTAAGTAATTTTGGTGATGATACTAATGTTGGTAATATTTCTAGTCCTATGAAAACTTTAGAGGCTGCTATTGCTGCTGCTACTGGGTATACTGGTAAAGGTAAAATAGTGGTTCTTGATGGTACTTATACTGGAGAAGGTAATGTGGGTATTAATATTACAGGTAATGTAAATATTACTGGTCAAAGTGTTAATGGTGTTATATTTAATGCAGAAGGTAACAGTAATCTTTTCAATGTTACTAGTGATAGTAATGTTAATATAACAAATATTACATTGAAAAATGGAAAAGATACTGCTGGTGGAGCAATCAATAACAATGGAAATTTAACATTAAATAATACAATATTAATTAATAACACAGCTACTAATGGTGGAGTAATATATAACAATTATAATTTAACTATTATAAACTCTATACTAGAAAATAACACAGCTACTGATGGTGGTGCAATATATAATGATAATTATGGATATTTAACAATTCAAAATTCTTCATTAAATAACAACACTGCAACTATTGGTGGTGCTATATATAATATAGGTAAAAAATTAAATGTTACAGAAAGTACATTTAATATCGATAATGCAACAACTAATGGTGGTGCAATATATTCTACAACAGCAGTTATATTAACAAATAACAAGTTTACTAATGTTACAGCTGGTGATGAAACATTATGGTTAACTGGAACAAATACATTAAGTGGTAACACATATGTTAATGATAGTATTAATTTTAAAGCATTAACAGTAAGTGCTAATAGTCCAGTATACATATTTGATACAATACCTGTTACAATTTCATCAAGTTTATTACATCCTACATATTATGATAGTGATATTTTAACTAAAAATACCTATTCTGTATATGTAAATGATGAGTATAATAAGACAATAACGGGTATTAGTACAAGTTATTCATTATATGCTTTTGAATCTGGAAATATAACAACATATCTAGTTCCAAGCATATCCTCAACACAGTCAAACACTTTAAAAATAATTGTTAAGTTATTGGATACAAATATTAAAGTAACTCCAGAAAATGCTACTGTAGCAAAAGAAATCAACATAACATCTACATTAACAAATTCCACTGGTGATCCAATTACACATGGTACTATTACATATATTATAAATGGTAAAACTTATGATCCAATAGAAGTAACTTCTACTGGTATAGTTGAATTACCATATACATTTGAAAAAGCAGGTAACTATACAATTATAACAACATATAATGATACAACAAATACACAAATGAATAGAACAGTAACAACTACAATTGAAATATTTACAGTACGTACAAGTATGCTTATAGGTACTGTACAAGATAAAGCAAATCAAACAGTTAACCTAACAGTTACTCTTACAGATATTGATAATAATAAAGCTGTAATCGCAGGTAATGTTACATTCTATGTAAATGGAGTAAAAGTAGGTGTTGATGACGTTAATAGTACTGGTCAAGCATCTATAGAATATATATTCCCACATGCGGGTTCATATAAAATAGATGCTGTATATAATGATACAGATAATGTATATCATAATAACACGGCAGTACGAACCGTTGTTATTAACAGAATATCTACTCAAATTATAATTAATCCAATAATATCTAATGTAACTGATGTAACTAATATAACTGTTAAAATAACTGATACTAAAGGTAATCCTGTAAAATCAGGTAATGTTACCATTGTTATAAACGGAACATCTTATGGTCCATATGAAATTACTGGTGATAATGGTACTATTGTATTAGAGCATATATTTACTAAATTAGGTGATTATAATGTAACAGCATATTATGATGATAACGGTGCACAGATCTATAATAATAGAAATGCATCAACAATTGCTGAAATATATACTAAAGAGACTAGTATAAGTATTGCTACTAATATAACAAATCCTAATGGAAATATCACTGTTAAAATTAAGGATCTTAAAGGTAATCCTGTAGAATTTGGTAATGTGACATTATATGTAGATGGTAATCCAGTTTCAAATAGTACTGGGGGTACTATATTTGCAGTAGATACAACAGGTATATTATATGCTAATTATACGTTTACAGCAGGAGAACATACCATTACTGCTGTATATAATGATACAAATAATATATATTCTAATAATACAGCAACAACTACATCTGATATTCAAGATTTAACAAGTGTATCTATAACAACTAATGGTAATATGGTTAATAAAACTATTAATATTACAGCTACAGTAACAGATTCATATGGTGATATTGTTAAAGAAGGTAATATTACATTCTATATTGATGGTAGTACAGATCCTATAACAGATCCTATACCTGTAAATGAGAATGGTACTGCAATGATTCAATATACATTTGCTAAATATGGTAATCATACTATAAAAGCAGTTTATACTAATACAACAACAAGTTACAAAAATAGTAAAGGAAATACTACTATTACAATAAATCCTATTAACATAGGTGTTACTGTAGTAACTGCATATAGTAGAATTACAGTTGCATATATGTATACTGCTAATGTAACTGATATTTATGGTAATAGAGTTAGACAAGGTAATATAGCATTTTATGCTATAAATAGTACTGGTGGGGAAACTTATTTAGGTACGGGTCCTGTTAATAGTCAAGGTACAGCTAATATAACCTGGACATCTTATAAAATAGGTACATATTCTTTAAGAGCAGAATATTCTGATGATAATAAAGTATATGCATCTAACAATGGTACAGGTTTAATTTATGTTGAACCATATTATACTACAGTTACAATTGGTACAATTAATGCATATGTATTAGATTCAATTAAGATCAATTCTACTATTACAACAAGTATTCCTATTTTATATGGTAATGTTACATATACTATATACAATAAGGATACTGGTAAATTAGTTATTCAGCAAACATTTGAATTAGGTGATGGTAATAAAACAGCATCTGGTTGTAATGCAACATTAGACTTTGTATTTACTTCATCAGGATCTTACAATTTAACAGTAAATTATTCTAGTGCAAATAATACATATTCAAGTAGTACATCAACAATTAGTTTCCAGATTAGTCCAAGAACATCTTATCTTACAATCAATCCAATATCAACCAATACAACAAAACCAGTAAATATTACAGCTATTGTAAAAGATAAACAGGGTAATAATGCTACTGGTGGTACAGTTACATTCTATGATAATAGTGTCAAAATTGGGACAGTTACTTTAGATGGTACTCATGCTAATGCAACATTAAGTTATACTTTTACTGATGCATATACTCATGTAATAACTGCTAAATATACAAATAACACTGAAGTATATACTGATACTAGTCAAACATACACAGCTACAATAAATACAGAAAATATAAATATAGCAATGGATCCAATTAATACAAATGCAACAAGACAAACTACAATAAATATAACAGTTAATGATGCTGTTGATGGTACAAAACTCACAAAAGGTAATGTAACAATATATGATAATGGTAATAAAATTGGTACATATATAATTGATACAAATAATAATCCTATATCAATACAATATACTTTTGCTGATGCAAATACTCATACAATAACTGCAACATATAAAGATAATGATAATACATACACAAATACAACTAAAACATTCACGCCTACACTTAAAACAGAAGATACAAATATAAATATAGATGCAATAACAGCTAATGCAACAAAAACTACTAAAATAATAACTAAGGTCACAGATATTAATGGTAACAATGTAGTAAAAGGTACTGTTTATTTCTATGACAATGATAAATTAATTGGTACAGTTAAATTAGATGGTATAAATAACAATGCAACATTAAGTTATGCATTTAGCGATGCAAATACGCATGTTGTAACAGCAAAATATACTGATACTACAGGTACTTATACAGATAGTAATAATGTAAGTACTGCTAGTTTAACTACAGAAAATATCATTATTGTAACACCTACTGTAACAAATTCAACATTACATAATGTTATCATTAATACAACTATAACTGATATGGATGGTATAAAACTGACTAAAGGTAATGTAACATTTATATTATATTATAGTAATGGTACAGAGTTTATTACATTAGGTCCAGTGGATATTGTTAATGGTATAGCTAATGTTACATATAATTTCAATTATGCAGATAAGTATACTGTAAAAACAGTATATAATGATACAACTAATACCTATACAAATACTACTAACTCAAGTAGTAATGCAGATATTTTAACAATGAATATAAAAATTACAACAACGAATATCGTTAATTCAACACTTAACACAACAACATTTAGTACGGTTATTAAAGATGCTGATGGTAAAAATGTTACTAAAGGTAATGTAACCTTTATTATTGTTGGTAGTGATGGTAAAGAACTAACTAGGTTAAATCCAGTTAATATTGTTAATGGTAAAGCAAGTATTACATATATATTCCCATATAATGATACATACACAGTCTATACACAATATAATGATACAGGAACCTATACAAATACTACAACACATGACTCTACAGCAACAATTTCAAAAATAAATACAGTTATAACAACAATAGATACTATAAAAGATTTAACACTTAATAATACACTTATAAATGCTACAATAATTGATGCTAATGGTAATAAAGTTACTAAAGGTAATATGAGCTTTGCAATTATTGATAGTAATGGTAACGTGGTTGACACAATTATTGGTGTTGTATCTGATGGTAAAGTTGGTATTAATTATGCATTTAATAATACAGGTATTTACACAGTAAAAACAACATTTAGTGATGATAATGGTACTTATGCAGATAGTACAAATAGAACAGTTACTACAATAACCGTAACTTACATGCCAACATTTATAAGTGTACCTATCTTAACAAATACAACATTAAACAGGACAAATATTACAGTTAATATTGTTGATGTTAATAATCAACCTGTTAGAGAAGGTAATGTGACATTTACTATAAAAGATAGTAATGGAAACATTATTACTGATGCTAATGGAACTATTATAAATAAACTTGTAGTAGAAGTTAAAAATGGTCAAGCTACATTACCTAATGTTAATATAACTACAAATGGTGTATATAGTATAAATGCAACCTATACTGATGATATTAATACATATTCAAACAGTACTAATACCACTAGTAAACTTACAATATTTAAACGTAATACTACAATTGTAATCAATGATTTAACTAACTCTACATTAAACGATACTTACATAAATGTAACTGTATTTGATCAATATGGTGATATTGTAACAAAAGGCAATATAACTTTCACAATATCTAATACTACAGGTACATATACTGTTACTGTACCAGTAAATACAACTGGTGGAGCAAACATTACCTATGACTTTATATATGGTGGAAGTTATACTGTAAAAACTGAATATACTGATATTAGTAATACATATAATAGTACAACTAACAGTAGTACAGCTATTATAAGTGTAATTAAGACAATTGTTTCAGTAGATGATGTTACTAATTCAACACTTAATACAACTTATATAACAGCTACAGTTAAAACAATTAATAATGAAAATGTTCTTAAAGGTAATGTGAATTTCACTATTACTGATAAGGATAATAGTATAGTCTTTAATAAAATAGTATCTATTAATAATGGTAAAGCAACAGTTACATGTGTATTCAATTATACAGATAATTACAAAATATCAGTCACATACAATGATACAGTTAATACTTATGATAATTCAACAAATACTACAGCAAAAGCAATTATTACATTAATGGGTACCAACAGTACAGTAGCTTATGTACACAATTCAACTTTAAACACTACAACAATTGTAGCTAAAATATTGGATAATAGTGGAAATAAAGTTACTAAAGGTAATGTAACATTTATTATAACTGGTGTTACTAATAATGAAGTTACAACATTAAAAACTACTATAACAACAGCAGGTACAGCAACTGTTACTAATAAATTTAGTTATACCGATAATTACACTGTAGAAGTTAAATATGATGATGGAAACGGTACTTATGATACTAGTACTAATACAACTAGTAAAATAGTTGAAATCTTCAGAATAGGTACTACTGTAACCATTCCTAGTGTAACTAATGCAACATTAAATACAACGTATATTACAGCAAAAATAGTAGATGCTAATGGAATAGGAGTTACTAAAGGTAATGTAACATTTAACATCACTGACAGTAAAGGTAATGTGATATATACTGAAACTGTAACTACCTCTGATGGTAATGCTACAATAAACCATGTATTTGGTACTACAGGTACTTATACTGTAAAAGTTAACTATGATGATGGTAACTACACATATGCTAACAGTACAAAAACAGTCAATACACTTGTAATAACAACAACACCTACATTTGTTACAGTAACTGATGTAACAAATTCAACATTGAATAAAACTTATATTTCAGCTGTTGTAAAAAATGCTACAGGGGATATTGTTAAAACAGGTACTGTAACATTTGGTATTTATAATGGTACCCAATTAGTTACAACATTAACAGCTACAATGGATACTGATGGCAACTTCGTTGCTAATTATATATTCAACTATGAAGGTACTTATAATGTAAAAACAAGTTACACAAATAATAGTGAAACTTACAACAATAGTTATACAACATCAAAAGTTACTATTATTACAACTGATGTTTCTATAACAAAAATGGATGATTTCAAAAATATTACAGTTAATAAACCAGTATTAAATACTACTGTAACATATGTTCATGATGGTCAAATTTTACCTGTTACTAAAGGTAATGTAACATTTATTATATATAATGGTACTAAAGAAGTTACAAAACTCTTAGTTCCTATAGGAGCTGATGGTACAGCTAGTACAACATATAAATTTATGTATGTAGGTACTTATACTATTGCAACAGTATATACTGATAATGGTACATTTACAAATAGTAAAGTGGAAGGTACTACTGCTACTATAGATCTTACAGATACTAAAACAATTGTTATTAATCCAATAACTGATGTTACTCTTAATAGTACATATATAAACACAACTATCTATGATTTTGATGGTAATATTGTTAGTAAAGGTAATGTAACATTTGTTATTAAAGATGGTGATAATGTTATTGCTTCATTAGATACTAGTGTAACAGAACAAGGAAAAGCAGGAGTATATTATAACTTTACCTATGCAGGTACTTATAAAATAGAAACTCATTATTATGATAATGGAACATATAAAGATATACCCTTAACATCAACAACTACTGCAACAATAACAACAATTAATACAACACTAAACACACCAACTACAATTACAGATACAACATTAAACAAAACATATATTAATACTACCCTATTTGATTATAATGGTTATAAAGTTACTAAAGGTAATGTGACATTTACTATCTATGATAGTGAAGGGAATGAAATTACTACATTAAAAACTACTACAAATACTCTTGGACAAGCTAATGTTACATATCAATTTATATATAATGGAACATACTATCTTAAAACAGTGTATGATGATGGTAATGGTACTTATTCAATGAGTACAAATAGTACAGTAACAAAAATGACAATTAAATCAATTGGTACAACTGTAACTACACCAAGTATAACAAATTCAACATTGAATACTACTGTAATTACAACTACTATTAAAGATGTACAAAATCGTGATGTTACTAAAGGTAATGTGACATTTATCGTGTATGATAGTATGGGTAAGGAGGTTACTAAGTTAAATACAACTATAACAACAGCAGGTACTGCTAGTGTTAATTGTATATTTAATGTAACTGATACTTACACAGTAAAAACAGTGTATGATGATGGTAATGGTACTTATGCTAATAGTGAAAATAAAACAGTTACTACTATAACAATAAGTCGTATTATTACAACTATTGGGGTACCTAGTTTAGAAAATACTACATTTAATAGTACTAGTATTACTGTTACTGTAGTTGATGCTAATGGAGTTAATGTTAACTTTGGTAATGTGACTTTTATTATAAATGATCATGATTATGGTAAAGTATTAGTTTCTGATGGTAAAGCTACATTGAATGGTGTAGTAATCAATGTAAAAGGTGTATATACAATATATACAACGTTTACTGATCTTAATGGTACGTATAATACAAGTACTAATAGTACTAGTAAACTTACAATAAATGCTAGAAATACAACAGTTCAAATTACTGATTTAGCTGATGTAACTTATAATAGTACACGTATTAATGTAACAGTCTATGATCAATATGGTGAACTTGTAAAATATGGTAATGTATCATTTACTATTACAAATAGTAGTAATGTTGTTGTTAAAACATTTACTGATGTATCTGTTGGTAATGATGGTACAGCTAGTGTAAATTATAACTTCACAAATGAAGAACAGTACACTATTGCAGTACATTATACTAATGCTAATGGTACATATAATGAAAGTTTAAACAGCAGTATTGCTACTTTAAAAGTTATTGATACAGCAGTATCTGTTAATGATGTTACTAACAGAACACTTAATAATACATTCATAACTGCTATTGTTAAAAATGCTAATGGGTATGATGTTTTAAATGGTAATGTAATATTTACTATTATTAATAGTACTACTACAGATGTAGTTTACACAATAACAGTTAAAGTTCTTAATGGTAAAGCAACAATGAATAATACATTTATTATCGCTGATACGTATAGGATTAGTGCTGAATATAAAGATACTAATAATACATATGGTAACTCAACAAATACCACAGCTAAAGCAAGTATACTATTAAGAAATACTAATAGTACTATTGCTTATACAACTAATTCAACTCTAAATACTACCAGTATCACAGCTAAAATTACTGACATGTACAATGAAGCTGTTAAATATGGTAATGTAACATTTATTATTACTGATATTGATGGTAATGAGGTTACTAAGTTATATACTACTATATCAACTGCTGGTATAGCAAGTGTAAATTGTATATTTAATTATACTGGTAATTATACTGTAAAAGTTCAATATGATGATGGTAAAGGTACTTATAATTCTAGTACTAATATAACTAGTAAAATAGTTGAGATTTTAAGAATAAATACAGCTGTAACTACACCAAGTATAACAAATTCAACATTAAACACTACAGTTATTACAACAAAAATAGTTGATGCTAATAATAAACTAGTTACTAAAGGTAATGTGACATTTATCGTGTATGATAGTATGGGTAAGGAGGTTACTAAGTTAAATACAACTATAACAACAGCAGGTACTGCTAGTGTTAATTGTATATTTAATGTAACTGATACTTACACAGTAAAAACAGTGTATGATGATGGTAATGGTACTTATGCTAATAGTGAAAATAAAACAGTTACTACTATAACAATAAGTCGTATTATTACAACTATTGGGGTACCTAGTTTAGAAAATACTACATTTAATAGTACTAGTATTACTGTTACTGTAGTTGATGCTAATGGAGTTAATGTTAACTTTGGTAATGTGACTTTTATTATAAATGATCATGATTATGGTAAAGTATTAGTTTCTGATGGTAAAGCTACATTGAATGGTGTAGTAATCAATGTAAAAGGTGTATATACAATATATACAACGTTTACTGATCTTAATGGTACGTATAATACAAGTACTAATAGTACTAGTAAACTTACAATAAATGCTAGAAATACAACAGTTCAAATTACTGATTTAGCTGATGTAACTTATAATAGTACACGTATTAATGTAACAGTCTATGATCAATATGGTGAACTTGTAAAATATGGTAATGTATCATTTACTATTACAAATAGTAGTAATGTTGTTGTTAAAACATTTACTGATGTATCTGTTGGTAATGATGGTACAGCTAGTGTAAATTATAACTTCACAAATGAAGAACAGTACACTATTGCAGTACATTATACTAATGCTAATGGTACATATAATGAAAGTTTAAACAGCAGTATTGCTACTTTAAAAGTTATTAGTACAATTGTTTCAGTAGAAGATGTTACTAACAGAACATTAAATAATACATTCATAACAGCTACAATTAAAGATGTTAATGGATATAATGTTCTAAATGGTAATATGGTATTCACTATTAAAAATAGTACTACAGATGATGTTATTTATACTGTGACTGTTCCAGTATCTAATGGTAAAGCAACTATGAATAATATATTTACCGTTGCTGATACATACAGAATTAGTGCTGAATATAAAGATACTAATAATACATATGGTAATTCAACAAATACCACAGCTAAAGCAAGTATACTATTAAGAAATACTAATATTAGTGTTCCTGATATTAGCAATTCAACTTTGAATACTACTAGTATCACAGTTAAAGTTACTGATATGTATGGTGAAGCTGTTAAATATGGTAATGTTACATTTATTGTAAATGGTAAAACTACTGTTATAGCAGTTTCAGCTGGTAGTGCTACTTTAACTGGTGTTAAATTTACTGAGGCTAATATTTATAGTATACAAACTAGTTATGCTGATAATACTGGTACTTATAATATAAGTTCAAATAATACAGCTAAAGCTGTTATTAGTCCAATTGGAACTACTATTAATATGCCAACAGTTACTGATACAACATTGAATGATACTTTCATCAATGTTACAATAACTGATGCTAATGGTAATAAGGTTCAATCTGGTAATGTGACATTTACTATTACTGATAATGAGGGTACTGTACTTAATAGTACTACTGTTGCTATCAGTAGTGATGGTACTGCTAGTATGACTAACATGTTTAATGATGTAGGTATTTATACTTTAAATGTTACATTAAATGATACAGATCTTACATACAGTAACAAAACAATTAAATCCAATGTTATAACTATTGGTGCTATAAGTACTATGGTTAAAGTTCCTAGTTTAACTAATACAACTCTTAATAAAACTAGTATTACTGTTAATGTAACAGATGCCAACGGAGATAATGTTAAATCTGGTAATGTAGCATTTATTGTAAATGGTATTAATTATGGTAATGTGGCTGTTGATTCTATTACAGGTCAAGCTACATTAACTGGTGTTACTTTTACTGTCAATGGTACCTACTTAATAGTAGCTACTTATACTGACACTAAAAACACATATGCAACCAGTACAAATAACACAGTATATCTTAATATATTAAAACGTAATACAACTGTTGTATTAAGTGATTTAGTTGATTCAACATATAATGATACGGTTATTAATGTAACCGTATATGATCAATATGGTGAACTTGTAAAAGAAGGTAATATAATATTTATTATTACAGAAGATAGAACTAGTAGTACATATACAAGTGATGCTATCGCTGTTGATTCTAGTACAGGTAAAGCAAAAATCACATATAACTTTGAATATAGTGGAAGTTACACTATAAAAGCACAATATGGTGAAATATCAATTACAAGTACTTATAATAATACATTAAATAGTTCTAAAGCAACTATTGATTTAACAGGTACACATATGGATATTAGAAGTGTAACAAATTCAACACTTAATACTACATACATAACAGCAGAAGTAATTCACAATGGAAAACTTATTCCTACTGGTGCTGGTAATGTAACATTCAATATAACTGATGCTAACGGTGTTTTAGTATATACTGAAAAAGTAGAAGTTATTAATGGTATAGCAATCATTAATAAAATATTTGATACTGAAGGTACTTATCATATTAATGCAACATTTAATGCTACAACTAATAATTATGATAATGTAACAAATAACAAAGCAACAGTAACTATAACAAAAATGGGTACTACAATAAGTGTGCCAAATATTGTTAACTCAACACTCAATAAAACAAGTATTACTGTTGATATTACTGATGATAGTAACAACAAAGTTACTAAAGGTAATGTAACATTTACAATAGATGGTGTAAGTAAAGTTGTTGAAGTTAAAGATGGTAAAGCTACATTAAATGATCTTGTATTTACTACAGCTGGTGAACATACTTTATATGTTTCATATAATGATCAAACTAATACGTATGCTGATAGTAGTAATGATACAAGTATTGCAACAATATCAACTATTGATACAACCATTACAATGCCTACTGACTTTACTGATTCAACATTGAATGGTACATATCTTAATGTAACCATAACTGATGCTAATGGTAATCCGGTTACTAAAGGTAATGTGACATTTACTATTACTGATAATAATGGTAACTCTGTTGATATAACTGTTCCAGTTAATAGTACTGGTGGAGCAAATACTACCTATGACTTTATTAAATCTGGTGAGTATACAGTATCTGTTAAATACAATGATACAACAAATACTTACAAAAATATTACTAGTACAACAAGTACTAAAATTAAAGTATCTACAATAAATACAAATGTAGTAATTAGTTCTGTATCAGGTAATGCTACTAAAACTACTCAAATAACAGCAACTATTACTGATAGTAATAATAAACCTGTTACTAGTGGTAATGTAACATTTACTATTGAAGGTAAAGATATAACAGTACCAGTGGTAAATGGTATAGCAACAACTGATTATACATTTGCAACAGCTGGAGACTATATTATCAATGCTAAATATAATGATACAGATAGTAAATATACTAACAATACAGCAAAAGATATAACTGCATCAATTGTAACAGAAGATATTAACATGGCATTTAGTTATGATAATAAAGTAGCTACTAAAGATACTACATTTATAGTGAATGTCACTGATGCTGAAGGTAAAATAGTTACTAAAGGTAATGTAACATTTGTTATAAGGGATAGTAATAATAATATAATTAAAACTGCAATTGTAGAAGTTAATGCTACTACAGGTAAAGCAAATTATACTTATGTCTTTAGTAGTGCTGGTACATACAATGTAGAAACAATATATAATGATACAGATAACACTTACACAAATATAACAACAAATCGTACGGTTAATATGATTAGTCCAATATTAAATACGATGATTGTAACAAATCCTGTATTTGGATTAACATATTCACCAATAGCAATTAATGTCACTGTTAAAGATATTACAGAGGGAACTATTGTAAATATTGGAAATGTAACATTTACTATAGATAACAATAATATAACAGTAGCAATCAATGAGGATGGAACAGCATTTATAAATTATACCTTTACTAAACAAGGTGTTTATACTATAACTTTACATTATATTGATGTTACAATTAAGTATTCTAATAGTATAAATTACACAGTTGCAACAATATCTTCAATAAATACAACTATGAACACAAATGTAACTAATGGTTCAGCAATGGGAAATACAACAATTAGTGTAAATATTACAGATAGTAATGGTAATCCTGTAGAAAATGGTACAGTAATTTTCTATGATGAAAATGGTACAAATATTGGAAATGCAACTGTCACAGATGGTATAGCAACTGGTAATGTAACATTTACAACAGATGGAAATTATACAATAACCGTTAAATACAATGGTACAGATGGATATAATCCAACTGAATCAAAAGTCAATGTTACTATAAGTAAAATGGAAACATCAATTGTAGTAAATCCTGTAAGTGGTATTGTAAAAGATATAGTTACTTTACAAGCTAATATAACTGATATATATGGAAACCCAGTGATTAGTGGACGTGTAGTATTTAAAATGAATGGTACTACAATAAACGGAACTGATGGTAAAACATTATATGTAAATGTAGTAAATGGAGTAGCAAAAACAACTTACACAATACCATATACATGGGCAAAAGATAATTTAACATTCACAGCAGTATACTCAGGAACACAAAATGCATATAACTCTGCAACAGGTAACAGTTCTGTAGATGTAATTAAACGTACAGCTAATGTAACTGTAACAGTATCACCTGTTATAGTAAAAGCAGAATCTGTAGCAACATATGTTGCATATGTGGTAGATATGAATGGAACACTTGTAAAATCTGGAAAAGTAGTATTTAAATTCCAAGATCATACAATAATTGATGCTAATGGAAATCCAATATTAATAAATATTACTAATGGTATTGCTAAATTAAATTACAGAATACCTGATGGAATAAGTGGACAGAATTATACAATAACTGCTGTATATGGAGATAACTCATATTACAGATCAGAAGGATCAACAATTCAATCTGTTAACAAGACAGATGTAATAATTTCATTAAATCCAATAAGTGGAACTTCTGGAGAGAATGTAACAGTTACAGGATTAATAAAAGATATACATGGAAATATTGTAAATGGAACAAGTAAAATAGCAATTAAAGTTGATGGAAAAACTATAGTAACAAATGTAACAGTATCTAATGGTAAGATTAATATAACTATAATATTACCTAAGACTAATAGTTCAACTTATAATATTACAGTGGTAACTGGTGAGAGGTTAGCTTATTACTCTAGTAGAACAACTGAAATTGTAAAAAATATGAAATCAGTTGCAAAAATTATAGTAGTAGCCAATCCTACAATAGTTAAAGCTGAAAGTAATGTGAACTTTACTGCTACAATTGTTGATCAATATGGTGAACTAGTAAAAACTGGTAAAGTAGTATTTAAGGTATCTGGTCATACTATTATGGATAATAATGGTAATCCGATTAAAATAAATGTAGTTAATGGAACAGCATCTATTAATTATACAACACTTTATGGAATGTCTGGACATGGTTATGTTATAAGTGCAGTATATTATTCTAGTACATATGGAAGATTGGAAAACACGACAACAATACAAGTAAATAAAACAAATACAAAAATTACATTAAATTCAATGGAAATAAGTTCTGGTAATCAATTAACAGTAATTGCATCTATACTTGATATTCATGATAAATTAATAAATGGAACAAGTAAAATAGCAATTAAGGTTAATGGAAAAACAATAATAACAAATAAGACTGTTACGGGTGGTAAAATAAATATTACTATAACCATACCTGTAAACAAACATTCAACTTATAATATTACAGTGGTAACTGGTGAAAGACTAGCATATTACTCAAGTCGTGTAAATGGAACAATAAAAACCAATAATACTATAAAAAGTATTATTAAACAAGAAGCATAAGAAATTCTTAGAAGAAATTTAATTTCTTCTTTTATCTTATGTTTTTAAATAACTAATTTTATTATAAACTAATTTTATTATAAACTAACTTTTTTTTAAAAAAATATTATTTATAAATAAGGTAATTAATCTATTTGAACCTGAAATTAATATAATATGAAATATATAAATAATAATAATATAATTTAATTGATAATTATAACCTTTATTAATGAAGAATTATTCAGAAAACATTTTAATAGTATTATTAAGTAAATGAAGGAGTACATTAAATGCGAACGTTATTAATACATTCAGATTATTTAAAATATAAAACTAGAAGTAAAACAAAATTAGCTGAAGAAATAAGTGATGAAAAAAGATCAGCTGGTGTTGAAAATGCTTTAGTAGCTTTTATAGCAGTAGAAAAGGAAGATGAGGATGATCCTAAAATCATTGTTAAAAAAGCTGTTAAAGAAATATTAGACATCCAAAACAAAATCAATGCAGAAAATATAGTAATCTATCCATATGCACATCTAAGTTCATCATTAGCCGATGCATCAGTAGCAACTGGAATATCAAAAGGAATGGAAGAAGAATTAGAGAATAATAATGAATCTGTTCTAAGAGTACCTTTTGGTTGGTATAAATCATTTGAATTAGCATGTAAAGGACATCCTTTATCAGAACTTTCAAGAACTATAACTACTGAACCTGATGAAGATGAAGAAGAGGAAGAACAAGATAATGAACCATCTAAACTTTTTATTATGGAAAATGGGTCATTATATGATGTTCATGATTATAAATACAAAACAAAAACATTAAAACAATTAGTAAATCACGAAGAAGGAAAAACTAGTGATACAGGAAAACAACCTCCTCATGTTAAATTAATGAAAGAAAAAGGATTAGCAGATCATGAAAGATCAGCAGATATCGGTCATATGAGATGGTATCCAAAAGGAAAATTAGTTCGAGATTTATTAGCTGATTACGTATATAATTTAACAACAGAAAGGGGAGCTATGCCTGTAGAAACACCTATTATGTATGACTTAGCTGATCCTGCTATAAGAGTACATGCAGCTAAATTTGGGGAAAGACAATACAGACTTAAAACCAAACATAAAAATTTAATGTTAAGATTTGCATGTTGTTTTGGAGCATTTAGAATACTTGCAGATTCATTCCTTACTTGGAGAAACTTACCTGTAGGATTATATGAATTATCAACATATAGTTTTAGATATGAGAAACAAGGTGAGGTAGTAGGTCTTAAAAGATTAAGAGGATTTACCATGCCAGATTTCCATAGTGTATGTTTAAATATGGAACATGCTAAAGAAGTCTTTGAAGATCAAGTAGATATGTGTGCTCAAACAGAAAAAGATCTTGAAGTACATTATGAAGTAGCATTTAGAGCAACACAAGCATTTTATGATGAACATGAAAATTGGGTAAAAAAAGTAGTTGAACAACTAGGAAAACCAGTACTTTTAGAAATATTACCTGAAAGAAAACATTACTGGGAAGCAAAAGTTGACTTTGCAGCAATAGACTATCTTGGAAGACCAATAGAAAATCCAACAGTACAAATAGATGTAGAAAGTGCAGAAAGATTCGGAATAACTTACCTTGATGAGGATGAACAGAAAAAATATCCTACAATATTACACTGCAGTCCAACAGGAAGTATCGAAAGAGTTATTTGTAGTTTATTAGAAAAAACATCAACAGATGATAAAGCTAAAAAACCATCATTACCATTATGGTTATCTCCAATACAAGTAAGAGTAATTCCAGTAACAGAAAACCATCAAGAATATGCAGAAACTGTTTATCAACAACTTAAAGATTCACAAATAAGAGTTGACATTGATGATTCACCGGAAAGAGTAGGTAAAAAAATCAGAAATGCTGGAAAAGATTGGGTACCATATACAATAGTAGTTGGAGACAATGAAGTAGAAAATGGTAACATAACTGTAAATAGAAGATCTGATAATACCAAAGAAGAAATGGATATAAAATCATTAGCTGATGAGATCCATGAAATCACAAAAGGTATGCCATACAGACCTTTACCAATACCAGCAAGTGTATATAAACGTGTAAACTTTTAAATTCAATTATAGAGGATTATTTCCTCTCAATACTATTTTTTTTAAGTTAATATAATTTTGTCATGTTAAATTTAGATTTATTATAAACATATAGATATTATAAGTTACATAATCTAATTTAAGTAATAAGTTTATCTAGGAATTTTTATCATGACTATTTATTTATCATCACTTAAAAATCTACGTGAAATAGAACAAGAGCATAAAAAATTAGAAAAACAGTACAAAACAGTACAAAAACAAGTAGTTCAAGATATTAAAAAAATATTAGAATTAAATTATGTATATTTAATAAAAATTAATCTAGAAACTCAAACAATATTTATCTTAGAACGATTTGATTATTTTAATCCTACAGATAAGCAATTACAAGAATTATCTAATTATTTAAAATGTAAGAATGTAACTGTAGAATCAGTATCAGGAATAGTTGTTATTTCATGGTAATGTAATATTACTTAATGAAATTTATTCATTAGTTCATATTTTTTATAATCTTCTTTTCTAAGTGAGCATATGGATTTAATTGGTTTTTTTATTGGTTTTTTTATTGGCTTTCTATTTTTAATAATTAAATTTCCATTTTTTGATATTTGACAAATTAATGTATCATTCTTTTTAAAATTTAGTTTTGATAGTATATTTTGTGGGATTGTTATTTGACCCTTCTCATTTAGTTTAGTTATTTCTGTCATTTTATAAACTCGTTTTTTTTATTTTTTAAACTTCTATACTATTTATCATTATTTCTTATTATTTATTTTTTTATTATAAGTTATAATATTTTAATTTATAAGTTATAACTATTAATACTACTTTTTATTATAAATGATAATATAACTCAATTATAAAAAAAATACACACATTTACTTAAATAATAATTATAATATAGGAGATATATATGGCTGAAATAATAACAGTTCTTAATCAAAAGGGTGGTTGTGGAAAAACCACTACTGCAGTAAACTTAGCTGCAGCTTTAGCTTTACAAGATAAAAAAGTTCTTGTAATAGATATGGATCCACAGGGTAATGCCACAACAAGCTTAGGAATAGAAAAAAATGAAATAGAACCAACGATATACACGTTATTAACAGAAAAATGTACATTTAATGAAGCTATATCAAATACAGAAACAGCAAATTTGGATGTAATACCAAGTAATATAGCATTAAGTGGGGCAGAAGTAGAATTAAGTAAAGCAATAGGTTATCCATTTATCCTTAATGAAGCAATGGAAAATTCAACATATTCTTATGATTACATATTCCTTGATGCACCACCATCATTAGGTATACTAACATTAAATGCTTTAGTAGCAAGTACTAGTGTAATAATACCAATACAAGCTGAATTTTATGCATTAGAAGGTATGGCTGATTTATTAAAAACAATAAAATTAGTAGAATCTAGACTTAAAAGTGATTGTCCTATAAAAGGTATCTTAATAACTTTGTATGATCCAAGAACAAGACTAGCTAAAGATGTATCAAATAATGTAAAAGAATTCTTTAGTGATAAAGAATATATATTTGAAAATAAGATACCAAGAAATGTTAAATTAGCAGAAGCACCAAGTTTTGGTAAACCTTGTGTAACTTATGATCCTGAAAGTAAAGGGACAAAAGCCTATGTTAGGCTAGCTAAGGAATTGATAAGGATGGAGGAGAATTAGATGGCAGATAATAGTGCATTAGGAAAAGGATTAGATGCTCTTATAAAACAAGGAACTAAACCAAAAACAAATACTAAAAAAAGAGTAAAACATACAGAAGATAAAATAGAAAAAGAAGTGAAAACAGAGAGTAATAATAACTTAACTTTATCTCAAGAAAAGATAGAACTTATAAAAGAACAAGTAACTAAAAATCCACGTATTAGTTTATGGTCAGCTCAATCTGCAGCTGTATTGAAATATCTTAAAAAAACAGAACCTGAATTTAGTATTAGTAATGAAGCATCTAAACTTCTAACTGAAGCTATATCTGAAAAATATCCTGAAATATGGGAACAATTTGAAGATTTAAATAAATAATAATATTTTGTTAACCTAAAATTATATCCAAAAATAAATTATAGTCAACTTATATTTATTTCATTAGGGAAAATAATAGAAGGTTTTATTTTTGTTATCCTTCTATTTTTTTATTTAAAATAATAAAACTTTTATATGAAACACCTATTTTTAAAAATAACTTGCATTTATACTTAAAGAGATTATTATTAATTTTTTATATTATCCTTTATTTAGATAAATTTATATATTTAAAAAAGTAATACTTAACTAGTTAAGTTTAAAGGTATAATACATCATATTTTTAAAAAGATTAATTCGGGGGTTATATGAAAAATAATAAATTATCTCTAGAAAATACTAAAATACCATTATACATTCCATTAAATATAATTTTAAAAGGTCATAATAAGTATTTTGAAAAAGAATTGGAGGGAACTAATATTACTCCTTCTGAACTTCCTTACTTAATGAGAATAAATGTTGAAGAAGGTATAACTCAAAGACAATTAGCAGAATTATTTTATGTATCCGAAGCAATTGTAACACGTTCTGTAAAAAGTTTAGAAAAAAAAGGGTATATAATTAGAAATATAGATCCAACAAATAAAACTAAAAGATTATTATCAACATCTGAAAAGGGTAAGTCTATTTGTGAAAATTCAATTGGTATAAACAATAATTGGGAAACAATAATCACTAAAACATTAAATGAAGAAGAAAAAGAAATTTTAACTAAATTAGTATTAAAAATAGCTGCTGAATCATTAGATTTATTAAATAAATCTTAAATTAAAATAATTATAATAATTGAAGAAGGTTGTTAAAAATGGTACAAATATTAAAATATAATCTTGAAATTATGACAGGGCTATGTGTTTTAAGTACACTCTTTTTGTTTATGTTTTGGAATAATATAAATACATAAAAACTAGTTTTAATATATGCTATATTTATAACACTTCATGAATGGGAGGAAACTAGATATCCTGGTGGATTTACAAATATTATGACAAGAAAATTAAAAGTTGATGCTACGGGAATAGAACCTTGGAAAATGCATATTTATCAAGCAATTTACATTATTATAATCATTGCACTGCCATTTATTTTTCAAGATGTAATTTGGCTTTCTTTAGTTCCATTTTATCTTGGAATATTTGAGTGTTTTGTTCATATTTTAGGTATAAAAATTATGGATATGAAAAAGCCATATTCACCGGGTATGATTACAGCAATAATAATGGCTATTCCATCATTTTATGGTATATGGTTTTTAAAAACTCAGAATTTAGTTTTTGGATATGAATGGATATATGCATTGTTAGTATTTCTTGTTGGTTTTATAATTATGCAACAATTAATATTAAGAACAGTACTAAATATTCATGATATGCATGAAGCTGCTAATAATGTATTTAGAGAATAATTAATGAATGAGTGTTATATCTATGGTTGGAATGTATACTAATTCACTATTTTATTTGATGTGGTATTTTTCTTATTTTATTACTTTTTTTAGAATAATCTACTTTGATATGAACCACCTACTTTTAAAAATAATTTACATTTATTTATGTTAGCTCCTAATTCTTGAATTTCTTTTAAATCTTTGAATTCATGGTTTTTATTTTGTAAATGAACTATTCTACGAGCTGATTTTAATCCGATACCTGGAACTCTTAATAATTCTTTATATGTAGCTGTATTTACATCGATAGGGTATTGATCCATATTTTCTAGTGCTGCAACATATTTTGGATCTTCATCTAAGGATATATTACCATCATCGTTAAATACTAAATCATTAACATTATAGTTATATTTAGTAAATAAGTATTCGGCTTGGTACAATCTACCTGTTCTTGTTGTATCTGATGCTTTATGTTCTTCTAATGGTGTTCCTTTTACTGGGGTGAAGCTACTAAAATAATTATATAGTACATTGTACTTGTTATTTAAATCTTTCACACGATTTAGTATATCTTGATCAGTTTCATCATTAGCACCTACAATAATTTGTGTTGTATGTCCACTACTAGCAAGATGATGGTCTTTCTTATTTAATTTGTCAATCCAATCAAGTCTTTTTAAGATATCTTTATTATAATCTTTTGTTGATGATAATTTATCGAGTCCTTCATTTGTTGCTGCTTCAATATTTAAACTTACACGATCGGCTAATTGCATGGCATGTTTTATATAATCTTTATTTGCTCCAGGTATTATTTTAAGATGTATATATCCTTTGTATGAATATCTATTTCTTAATATATGGGCTGCTTCTATCATCTCTTCCATTGTTGTATCAGCATCTTTTATAACACCAGAACTTAAAAATAATCCTTCAACTTGGTTTGATTCATAATATTTCATATAAATTTGTGCTAATGCTTCTGGACTAATTCTTGCTCTTTGATATTGATGTGCTTTACAGTTAGTGCAGTATGTACAATCATTATTACATTGATTTGTTAATAGAATTTTGAATAATGGGACTTCAGTGTTTCCTGCCTGTGCATGGTAAATACAATCTTTTATTTTATCTGTTTCTTTTAATATATTATCAACATTATAATTTATGTAATTACATCTATCATAATATGCGGCATCTGAAAGTAATTGTATATCTTTTTGTGTACTCATAAAAGATCACCTCCATGTGAACTATTTTTTTGATTATTTTTTATTTATATAATAATTATAGTATAAGTTTTTATATTAATTAGTAGATATTAATAATTATTTTATATCATAATAATTGCAAATAGATAACAATATATCTAAGGTTAAATTTGTATAATAATAAGTATATTATATGAAATCTTATGATTAATGGTTTAAATCTATTTGATATTTAGGGGGTGAACTTATGGATTGGTTACTTATAATAATAATCTTAATAATACTTGTGATAATAGGACTTTTAATAAAATATTATAATGACTTAGTAAATGGAAGAAATAAAGTAGAAAATGCTTGGAGTCAAATAGATGTACAATTAAAACGACGTAATGATTTAATACCAAACATTGTAGAAACAGTAAAAGGTTATGCAGGACACGAAAATCAAACATTAAACCAAGTTACTCAAGCTAGAGCTAACATGGGAAATGCAACAACTGTTCAAGAAGTAGCTCAAGCAGATAATGCTATAAGAGATGCATTAAAATCATTATTTGCTGTATCAGAAGCTTATCCTGATTTAAAAGCAAATCAAAACTTCTTAGAATTACAAAGTGAATTATCTGAAACAGAAGACAAAATATCATATAGTAGACAATTTTACAATGACACAGTTTTAATGTATAATAATTTATGTCAACAATTCCCAAGTAATATAATAGCAAATATTTTCAATTTTAAAACAAGTGAATACTTTGAAGTAAAAGATGAAGGAGAAAGAGCAGCTCCTAAAGTAAAATTCTAAAAAAAATTAACATATACTTGTATTATAAAAATCATCTCCCCTCAACTACTTTTTAGAAGATGTTTTAGTAGTATAGTAAATAATTAAATTTTTTTTAATAAAATAAAAAAGGTAAAATTGAAATAATTGATTCCTAGATTAGGAATAGGAAGTGAAAATGCTATGAATAAAAAAAGAGTGTCCAAGTTTTTGATAATACTTCTTATATTCGCAACATTAGCAACACTAACTACCATAGCTGCTGAATCAAGCAGTGACTCAGATAGATCATACTCTATTCCATTGGTTATTAAAAATATAAATATATCTTCTGATGGAACAACACATATTCAAGAACATGTAAATTATGTATTTAGTGGAACATATAACGGAGTTTACAGAGATATACCTATTTCGGGAGAACAATCGGTAGAAAATATAACAGTAGAAACACCAGGATTATATAATAAAGTTACAGTAGAAAATCAAACAAATAATGTACATATTAAAGTATATTTATATAAAGATGCACAAGAAACACAACCAGTATCTGATCAAAAAGCAGAGATAATCTATAATTATGACTTTTTAAAAGGGGTAAAAGTATATAATGATATAGCAGAGTTTCAATATATGGCATGGGGATCTGAATGGGAAGTTGGTGTAGATAAACTACAAACAAACATAATGATACCTGGAAATAATCAACAAACAGAAACTTGGATAAACCCACCATTTTTATCTTCAAGTAATAGTTGGAAAACTAATAATTTACTTGAAACAACTATGAAACCATTAGGTTCCTATGAAAATGTTGAGATAAGAATGTTAATGCCAAAATCATATTTTGATACAAATGCAACTAATGTAGATAGAATACAAAAAGATGCAAAAGCACAAATTGAACAAGATCAAAAAGCATATGTTGATAATATCAATTTTAATCAAAATTTAACATTATTATTAACATTATTATCAATAATAGTATTCCTTATACCATTTGGAATATATTTCAAATATGGAAGAGAACCAAAAATAGCTTATAATGCAAAATATGAAACAGATTTACCAACTAAAGATTCACCTGCATTTGTAAATGCTATAATGCAAAGTAACATGGATGATATGAATATAGATGCATTCCAAGCTACAATATTGGATTTAATTGATAGAGGTTATATAAAGGTTGTAACACAAGTTGATGATGATACATTAATTAAAATAACTAATAAAGATGGATCTGATCTTAAAAAATATGAAACCGAAATAATAAATTATTTTACTCATTATGAAGATGATGATGGAGTAATATCTATAAAAAGAATAGGTGCTGTACAAGACCCATTAAAATTCCAGAAATTTTATAAATTATGGAAAAATGATGCAAGTAATGAAGTTTTACCTAGTGAAAGGGTAAATCAATTATTTAGTTATACTGGATCAAGTTTATTCTCAACATTTGCAAAACTTGGAATAATATATGCTATACTTGTAATAATATATATATTCACTATTAATCCATGGGTACCCAATGCTAATACTGCATTTGACATGACCGCACTTATAATACCTGAAGCAATAATAATGTTTTTCTTGCCGAATAAGATAGGTGGACAATGGACCTATGAGGGAAGAGAAATGCATGATAAATGGGAAAGCTTTGGAAACTATATCAAAGATTATAGTTTAATAAAAGATTATCCACCAGCATCAATACAAGTATGGGGAAGATATTTAGTATATGCTGTAGCATTAGGAGATGCAGAAAAAGTACATGATAACATGAAGAAATTTATGGAAACAGAAAATGTACCTGATGATTATATGCAATATTCAGATACAGCTTTATTCTCATATTATGGAGGAAATTTATTATTATATAATACATTATCTAGTGCAGCAACATACACACCACCTTCAGAAAGTTCTGGTGACTTTGGATCTTTCGGAGATATTGGAGGAGCTGGTGGTGGAGGATTCGGTGGAGGTGGAGGTGGAGCATTTTAATGCTTCATTCCATTTTCATTATTTTTTTTAATATTAACTTTAAATACTTTTTTTTTTATTTATAACTTATTGTTGAAATTATTAAATGATAAATTTATCTTAATATAAAAAATCAAATATCTAAAACTATATAATTAAATATATGACTGATAAAACGATATCAGAACTTAAAGAAAAAAAACTTATAAATGAAATTCTTAATCAGAGAGATCAACTTATTGATACTCAAAATAATCAAATAACTCAAAGTTATCATGACGATGCAGCAATTCAATTAAATACAACAAAGTATACTATCTTAACAACGGATATGTTAATACAAAAATCACATTTTCCTAAAGAAATGACCTATTTTCAAATGGGACAAAAAGTGGTTACAGTAAATGTTAGTGATATATTAGCAATGAATGCAAAGCCAGAATCAATATTAATAGCAATGGGTTTACCTAAAACATTAAAAGTATCTGAATATAAAGAATTGGTTGATGGAATTTTAGATAAATGTAAAAAATACAATATCACACTTATTGGTGGAGATATTAATCAAGATGATCAAATAGTGTTAACTGGAACAGCAACAGGAATTGCTAATGAAAATATTAAATTACAAACGGGTATTAAACCAAATAATTTAATAGCAGTAACTGGAAAACTCGGTTCACCAGCAGCAGCATTTGAATTGCTAAATAATCCAGATAAATATAAAGATATATCTGAAGATGAAAAAAATGAAATAATTAATACATTACTCGAACCTACTGTTCCTATTAAAACTTCAGAAACATTAAGAAAATATCCTGAAATGATTACTAGTATAACTGATATAACAGATGGATTAGCCTCAGAATTAGGACAACTTCAACAGCAAAATAAAAATATAGGATTCAATATAGAAAAAGATAACTTGCCTTATAATAGATTATTGGAAGTTATTTCCAAAAAAGCTAATATAAATTTAAATGAATATCTTTATCATTTTGGAGAAGAATTTGAGTTATTAATAACATTAGATAAAGATGAGTATGAAAAGCATAAAACGGAATTATCCTCTCTTTATATTATAGGAAGAACTAATGATACAAAACAAATTTTAGAAACTTATGATAATAAAACGAATATAATACAGCCAAGAGGATATGAACATTTATAATTGGGAGATTTAAAAATGTATAGTAAAATATGTAACATCTGTCCACATCGTTGTAATAGAGAACATAAAACAGTATGTCAACAAAATGAACTTAACATGGATGAGAATTTTATTCAATCAACAACAGTAGCTATAGATCCTATTGAAAAAAAACCATTGTATCATTTTCAACCGGGTACTGACACATTATCTATAGGAACATTGGGTTGTAATCTCAAGTGTTTAAATTGTCAAAATCATAGTATAGCACAACCAGAATATCCAGAACAGGTGCCTATTACAGAATTTACACCACAAGAAATAGTTCAAATTGCAAAAAAATATAGATTAAATAGCATTTCTTGGACATATAATGAACCAACGATACATCCTGAATGGATAATTAATACAGCAAAAGAAGCTAGAAAGAAAAATATATATACAATTGTTGTTTCAAATGGGTATAATTCATCTAAAACTATTGATGAATTAGTTAAATATGTGGATGCAGTAAATATTGATATAAAAAGTATGGATAATGAGTTTTATACTAAAATTTGTGGTGCTACATTAGATCCAGTTTTAGAAACTGTTGAAAAATATTTTAGAAATAAAGTTCATATTGAAATTACTAATCTTGTAATACCTGGATATAATGATTCAGCTAAATTAATAAAGGAGTTGGCACAATTTATATCTAGTTTGTCTAATAAAATTCCATTACATTTGTCTGCTTTTTATCCTCAGTTTAAAATGATGGATGTAGATGCAACTTCTGAAAAAATTATTGATAAAGTTTGTAATATAGCAAAACACGAAGGATTAAAATATGTTTATCCGGGTAATGTTTCTAGTACATATAAAAGTAATACATATTGTCCAAATTGTAAAGAATTATTAATTAAACGGGATTTGTACGATGTTAAAGATTATATAACTGAACAAAATGCTTGTCCTCATTGTAATCATAAAGCGGATGTTATTTATTAATTAATTTTTAAATTTATAAAATAAGTTGCTAAAAAAAATAATTATTGGGAGAGGAAATTTAGATTGTTTATAAATGTTCGTCTATTCTTTCTTCTACAATTTCTACTATTTTATCATCAGATCCAAGTGGTTCTGTGTAAATTATTTCTCCATCAAATTCTATAACTTCTGATTTTGCTTCATGGTGATGATGGTGATGGTGATGTTCTTCATTGCTATGACCACAATGTCCATGTCCATGTGCATGTTCTGCAGGTTTTGTTGCTAGAGATTCTACATCTGCTGGTTCTAATCCTAATATTGTAGGTATATCTCTTTTTGTGTGAATACCATGAGCTAAAAATACTGGGGTTACTATTACTTTATTTACTCCAGTTTCTTTAAGTTTATTAAATGCTGTTGGTATGTTAGGTTCAGCTAATTCCATAAATCCTACTTCTATATTATATTCTGGGTGGGATTTACTGTATTTATCTGCTACTTCACGTACTACTTCTTTACTATATGGTAATCTACTTCCGTGTCCTACAAATAGTATTCCTGTGTTATTTTCTGAGTTTGAATTTGTATCCATATGATATAACTCCTGATTTTCCTTCTTCAGTTATTTTTCTAAATACGACTTCTACTTTATCGCCAATATTTAGGTTATCTACATCACAATCAACAATTTGTGCTGTTACTTTTGCTCCTTCATCTAATTTAATTATCCCCACTGCATAAGGTGCATTTATTTTAAAATCATCTGGTGGTGCGTATATTACAGAAAATGTGTATATTTCACCAGTTCCTTTAAATTGGAGGTCTTCAATTTCTCCGTGGCTTCTACAATTAGGACAGACTACTCTCTTAGGGAAGAAAGTTTCACCACACGTTTTACATTTTGTTCCTATTAAATTATATCGTTGATCGTTATGTCTCCATCCTTTTACAATATCGGTCATATTGTTATCCTCCTGAAATACTTTCAATATAAAATCATTATTAAATTTTATTCTATTATACAAATATTCTTATTTATGTATTTGTTCTTAATATTATTATATTTATTTATTTATTAAGATGTATTATTAGCTAGTATTTTTTTTATTTTATTCTTAAATAAGATTTATTTTTATTTTCATTGAAAATATGATGGATTAACTAAAAGTATAAAGTATTACTAAATTGGATTATTTTCATTGATTTGTATTAACTTTTATTTATTTATTAATACGATTAGATTATTTGTTTGTGTTATTTTAAATATTTTTATATATTATTTGAATTATAATTCACCGTAGAATATATAAAAATTTTAATTTAAATGACATAATTTATGATTTATATTTATTTATCTAATTAATATTGATTATTTTAGTAATTATAAGGAGTTACGCTTTTTTTTATACATATTACGTTTTTTTAATTCTATTTTATATAAATTATACTAACTTATAAATTATATAAAATTAAAAAAGATAAACATTGATTTGTAAATAGTTGGAGAATGTAATTAATGGTTGATAAAAAAATAACTTATTCAATTAAAGACACTCTTAATGATAGTATAAAAGTCTCAATTAAGATTACAACAATTGGTTTTCCGGTTGAAGAAAAACTTGAATATCATAATGCAGGTAAATGGCATGAGGATATTAGTAATATTAGTAGAGTATATAATAATACAAAAATTCAAGATTCTTGGAGTGATTTCCAATCTAGATTATTATCTTTTTTAAATGATGGTAATATGAGGGTATTATTAGATATAATGATGAATGATGATGAATACATTTCATCTAAATATAATTTGCATGTTATAGTAGAAGATAGTATTATTGTGGATAATTATAAAGAATAATTTACTAATATTTTTTTAATATCTTTTTTATTAAACTACTTTTTTTTAAATATATTATACATTGTTTAATATTTTATAGAAATTTTTAAATATATTAAATTATAATATAAATAATAGTTCTCTAAATAATTGAAATTCTTAATATAAAATATATTATGAAATTAGGAAATAATGGTTATATAACCAGTATACTGATATTACTTATAATAATACCTATAATCATACTTCTAATAACAGTCATGATACAGTATACTGATAATATAGATAAGACAACTAATAACATTGAATCAGATCAATTAAAAACAATTACTAATGATTATAAAGGTCAGATTGAATCATTAACTGAATTAACACTTACAGAAGTAACATCAAAAGTAATACAAACAAAAACTCCACTAGTAGATAGTCGAAAAACAATAAAGGAAGTATTACAACAAAAAATTGATTTAGTCTCTGAAAAATATAAAAAAAATAGTTTTCAAACGCAATGTATAATCAATAATGTAAAACAAACAAGTGATCCATTTATTATAGAAGTTGACTATACTTTAAATGTACAAAGAGTAAATAATCCTGAAATTAAAATTACAACAAATAATAAAGTAGATGCATCACTAGTTAATCCAGAACATCCTGTATATGATCCATTACCTACATTAAAAACTGGTGTAACTGAAAATAATACTTTAAATAAAATCAATTATACTAATAAATTAGAACAATTTTTACAAAATACAAATAATAGTAAACTATATGAAAATAGTATTTCAGGTTGTATAATTAAAAAATGTCCCTATGAAAATTATGCTGAGCATGGGCATGATAAAAAAATAATACAAAATTGTTTGGATAATCATTATTATCATGAAAGTCATGATGGATTATGCTTATTTTGTAGATTAGAATCAAAAGATACTTGTGATCATATGGGACTTGAAACATTTATTATACCGACAATAATAGCAAATAATACAACAGTTACAGCACCGGTTTCTATTGATCATGTACTTTTAAATGGTACAAATAGTAGTCATTATCAAGGAAATTCTATAAATATTAATAATACTATAGTTTTATACTTAGATGATGGACATAAATCAAAATATGGATTATGAATAGTAAAGGACAATTATTTACAACAAATTTATTGCTGTGGATTATTATAATAACAATAATCTTAGGAATAACTGTATATTTGATAAGTGTTATTAATAATTATGAAGTTCAAAATTCTGATGATTATGAATTAATACAAATAACAGATAATACATTAGATATGTTAGTAAAAACTGAAGGATCACCTACTAATTGGGAGAGTTTAAGTAGTGATAAGATAGAATCACCGGGATTAAAAGTAGATAATTCAACAGATGTATCCTATAAGAAATTAATTAAGTTGGAAGAGGATAGTAATTTACTTAAAAAATCATTACCTGCTGAATTAAAGTATGTTTTAATATTATATCCAACTAATAATAAATCAAATAAAACAATAATTAATGGTAACTATATATCAAATAGTACAAACAATGTACAATCTAGTTCAACATCTGTAATTATAGATTATGGCTATAAAATTTATAACTTTAGTGATTATAACTATAATAATACATGTCCATATAATGAGTTTCATAACAATCAGTTTCATTGTATAATATTAAATGTTGATAAATCACAATTGAATAATGGAAATTATTATTTAGTAACAAGATATTCTCAAAGTTATAAATTGTCAAATACTTATAATACTACTTTAGAAGGTATTACTAATCAATATACTAATATAAATGATAAATTAAATGTATTACTTTGTAATGAAACTAATGATACTATATTTATACATGTGAATGGGAATATTCAAGATTCTTATTTAGTATATGATAATGGTAATGATGATAATCATTTAGATTCAATTTTAAATCCATTAGTTTATACTTTAGAACTGCGTGTTGCTTGGTGATTTTTTTATTTTTTTTGACTTCATAACTTATAACTTATTAGATATTATATTACTTAATTAAAAATTAATAAGTTGCTATTTTTTTCATTTTTTAAGAATATATTGGGGAAATCACCAAATAATTTTAAAATATGGTGGAAATCACCAAACCTTTATATTATATGAATAATATATAATAGATACATAAAAGGGAGAATTATTTTAATAAATAATATTTTTATTATTAAAAAAATTATAAAATCAGGGGGAAATATTATGGATGAAAATGATAAAAAGATTTTAAACATTCTATCACAAAATTCGAGAATATCTATTTCAAAAATTTCAAAAAAGACAGGGATACCTGATACAACAGTATCCAACAGAATAAAAAAACTTGAAAAAAGTAACATTATTGAAAAATATACTACAATAATAAACCCAGAAGCTGTAGGAATTAAAATAACAGCTATGATAATCATACAAACAGAAACTGAAAAACATGAGAATGTAGAAGAAGAACTACCAAAATTAGAAAAAGTATCTGAGGTTTACAGTATTTCTGGAGAATATGATATTTTAATAAAAGTGTGGGCACACACACTAGAAGAGTTAAATGATATAGTTAATTCACAAATAAGAAGTATTGATGGTATAGAAGAATTAAGGGAATTAATAGTAATGGAACGATTAAAAGAAGAACCGCTTAGTGTTACAGTTGAATAAAGTTAGTGTTTAAAATGAAAATCTAATAAAATAAATTTTATGAGGGGTAAATATGTATCTTACCGAATTTTTAAAAAAACCAGTATATGATAAAAACAGTAGAAATATAGGAAAAACTACCGATATAATAATCTCATCAAAAAAAACTTATCCAAAAATTGATGCAATAAAAGTTAAGATATCGCATAATGAAAATATAATAATACCCTCATCAAATATTGATCATGTTGCTAACAATAAAATATATCTTACAAAGGATATAATCGAAATAGAAGAGTATGAGCCATCAGATTCTGATTTAAATCTTTCAGATGATATACTTGATAGACAAGTAGTTGATATGGAAGGACGAAAAATAAGAAGAGTAAATGATATTGAAATATCTCCTAAAAAAGGGAATTTTTATATTATCGGTGTAGATATAGGAACTAATGGATTATTCAGAAGAATGGGTCTGGGAAAAGCTTCTGAAAAAATATATTCTCAAGATAATATAATAGCATGGGGCGATATTGATACATTAGATTATTCTAATTTAAAACTAAAAGTACCAAAAGAAAAGTTAAAACGTCTTCATCCAGCAGATGTTGCTGATATTGTTGATGGATTAGGTTTATCTGATTCAATGAGTATATTAAATGCATTGGATGATGAATCAGCTGCAGATGCTTTTGAAGAGATATCTCCTGAGAAACAAAAAACTATATTAACTGAAATGGAGAAAAAAGAAGCTGCAGAATTAATTGATGAAATGTCACCTGATGATGCAGCAGATTTATTAGCTAATAT
>CAYNSJ010000013.1:0-45612 GCA_964399835.1 uncultured Methanobacteriaceae archaeon
TTATTTAAAATATTTTATATTAAGATATAGATATTGTTTATTATGTTCAAATAATCAAAATTATTTATTAATAATATAAATAAATTTATAATTTAATTCATTTATAAATATATCTTAAATTAATAGAATTAAATGGATAAATAAACTAGTAATTAATATAAAATAAGAAAAATAAGATTAAATTACTTTTTAAAAAATAATATAAAAAAATAAAAAGGATTATAATCATTATTAAGCAAAAATATCTTTTATAAATGAAAAATAAAACATTATAAATCAATAAATTCTGTTTTAAAGTTTTTTATAGTTGTTTATTATTGATGTAGTAGTAAAGTTAATTGAATAATATCATATTTTCTCTCATTTTTCTGTTACATGATATTTTGTTTCTAAATGTGTTTAATCTAAAGTATTTGTTTTTATTTCCATTTATTAATGTCTGATTTCCTAATTATTAATAATTAGTTTAACATTTGATTTGTTTCCCAATTATAAAACTTTTATACTATAAAAAGTAACATCATAAAATAAGTAATTCATATTCTCCAATTTAAAATAAATATAATATTTAATGAAAAACAAGTAATGAAAGACTACTTTAATTAGTATAGTCTTCATTTAAAAATAAATTATCTATAATTTTGAACCAATTTCACGTACTTGGTCTATATATGGTTTTAAACTTTCTTCATTATTTTTATCAGTTTGTCCCATAGCAACTACAGACTCTACAACTTCCATACCTAAATATCCAAAAGGCATTTGTTTTAAAGAATCTATGTAATCTCCAAATACATTTTCAGGCATACCCTGAGTAAATATAGTGATAACTTTTTTACCTTTTACAGATTTATTTGGATTAAGTGCTGTTGGATATAATCTATCAACCATAATTTTTGATTGTGCAGTCATTTGACCAAAATATACTGGAGATCCAAATACCAATAAATCTGCATCAACTATATCATCCACAACTTTATTTGCATCATCATTTTGTACACAATCACCTTTAGTACATGCCATACATGCTTGACATGGTTTCATATCTAAGTCATTTAAGAAATATACTTTTGTATCACCATTTACACTATCTAACAATTCATTTACTAACCTTTCTGAATTTCCACCTTTTCTTGGGCTTCCTATCAATCCTACTACTTTCATATTATTTTCCTCCATGATTATTAATTATATAAGTATACATTCTTAATTTGTAATTCTATTTAAACATCTTAACTTTTTTTAGTATAGTATAGCAAAAACTAATGTTAAATATTCAGGTATTTTTTGATCATTTTCTATCCATTTTAAATCAAAACCAAAGAAATCTCGGGTAGTTTTTATAACATTACCACCAACAGCTTCAATAGAAGATCTTCTTAAATCTGGAAATCT
Organism: uncultured Methanobacteriaceae archaeon; assembly: GCA_964399835.1. GTDB lineage: Archaea > Methanobacteriota > Methanobacteria > Methanobacteriales > Methanobacteriaceae > Methanosphaera. The sequence continues at coordinate 1,396 of CAYNSJ010000013.1, forward strand.
ACAAGGTTCATCTACTTTTTTAGCACAAGTAGGACAAAGATCGCATTGTCCTGAATATAAATATTCACCATTATATATTTTTTCTAATTCTTTTAATTCCTTTTTAAATAATTTTCTTTCAGCATACATTGTATTTTTAATGATGTAATTTAATTCTTCTGAAGTATATGACTTTTTTCTAAAATCTTTATTATAATTCAATTTTATTGCAATAAGTTTGATATTTTTAAAGCTATTCCAATAATCTTCTACATCATAATCACGTGGAGAACATTCCCATGTTTTATTATAATTTCTACATAATTGACAACACTTTAAAAAGCGAGGAACATTCACATAATCTTTGAAATAGTTATCCATAGTTGTTGTTGTTTGAAATTTCTCAGTAGTATAAACATTATTACAATCAACATATTTATTATTAGTCATAACGAAATTACTTCCTTATTTTTAGTTAATTTAATTTTTAATAATATTGTCTTTATTTATACTATTTATGAACTTTATTAAAAGTTTAAATATTTAATTTATAACTTATTTAGTTTTATATAACAAAATTCCATATAATATTATATTTTATAGATTATTTAAATAAAAATGTAACCAATAAGTAATAGAGTTACCATTTGGTAACCTTAATTAAGCACAAAAAGCAATAATAAAAAAAAACTTATCAAAAAAAAGTATAAGATACAAAAAATTAAGTTGAATATATAATTTAAAAAAAATATAAAATATATTTAATTTAATGAAAAAATATTTTAGTTTATTTAATTAATCTTCAAATTCTATTTTAAATCCCGCACCTTCACAATCTAAAATAGAGAACGTACCTCCAATTTGCAAGGTGAGATTAGTAATTACTATTAGTCCCAGACTTGTTAAATTGTCTATATCAATATCATCAGGTAATCCTATTCCATCATCATTGTATAAGAATTTATAACAGTTTTTATCTTTTGTGAAGTCTATACTTATATTTCCATCTTTTCTATCAGTGAATGCATATTTTATTGTGTTAGTTACTAATTCATTAATTATTAATCCCAACGGAACAGATTGTTCCATATGTAAATTTATTTGATCTATATTTATATCTGTTTTAATATCAGATTCATAGAGGTCAAGTATTGCTGATACTAATGATTCTATATACTCTTTCATGTTTACTTCTGATAATGAATCAGATCCATAGATTTTTTCGTGTATTAAAGCCATTGCATATATACGATTTTGAGTATTAAGCAATATATTTTTTGTATCAGTGTCAAAATCTATGTTGAGATTGATTAAACTTAATATAATTTGTAAATTATTTTTTACCCTATGATGAACCTCTTTAAGTAATATATTTTTATCTTTTAAAGTAGCTTGCAATTGTTTTTGGTATGTTACTTCTTCAGTTATATCTTGGTTAAATCCTATACGTTTGATAAATTTATTGTTTTCATACTCATGATGTAAGACACTTCTAATATATTTAATATTACCTTTTCCCGTTTTTATCTTTTGAGTAAGTGTAACATCAGGATTTTTTGGTGTTATTTTAGATATTGCTTCTTTTCTAATTTTTAAATCTTCTTCAAATATAAAATCATTTACAATATCCCCATGGGTATTATTATAATCTTTGTTGATTTCTAATATGTTGTATATTTCTGGTGTCCAATACATATTTTTTAAATCATATGAATATGTTATGAATGTTTTACTTGCATTTTGTATTCTTTCAAGGTTATCATTTAATTCAATAGTCTCTTTTAAAGTACTTTTTAAATCTTCTTGATATTTTGTTTCTTCAGTTATATCTTGATTAAGACTTATCCCATCAATCAAATTACGTTCTTCATCAAAAACCCCATGAATAACTGATCGTACATATTTCATATTTCCTTTTCCGGTTTTTATTCTCTGAACAAACTTAATTTTAGGATTTTCTGGAGAAAGTGAATTTACATTGTCTTGTCGTAGATCATAATCTTCAGGAATAACTATTTTATCTAAAATATTTTCTTCAGTTTTATAATCTTTAGGATCAATTTCTAATATTTCATATACTTCAGGAGTTAATTTATAATAATCTAATCCTTTATAACCAATAAATGTTTTACTAGCTGACTGTATCTTGTTTAGATTATCCTTGAGTTTTTTTATCTCATTAATTGAATTTCGTAATGCTTGATTTTTTTCAACTTCTTCAGTTATATCTTCATAAAAATTAATACATCCAAGTTCATTACCTTCATCATCATAATTGTTAACTATATAACATTTAATATAAACAAGTTCTTTATCTTTATTTATACAACGAATTATAGTATAAGCTTCTGGAGATTCTGGAGAACATTTTTTATAAGTATCTCTCAATTTAGGAATATCTTCATCTACGACAAATTCCAGAAAATTTTTATTATCAGCATGTTTTTCAGGATCAAGTTTTAAAATATCATAAATAGAAGAACTTCGATTAAACTTTTCATTATCTTTGAAGCTTATTGCTGTTTTACTTATTTTTAGTACTTGTTTTAGATTATTTTCTAACATTAATGATTTTTTCAATGCTTTTTGTAGGTCCTCTAAATATAATTTTTCTTTAGTAGTATCCTTGAAAAATATTATTACAGATGGTTTATTATTATATAAGATATAAATAAAATTCAGATTAAAATGGTGTAATAATTTATTATTGTTCCTTATCTCAAATGGAAAAGATTCAATATAACTTTTTTGTTCTAATATATCCATAATAGTCTTATTTAATTTTTTTATTTGTTCCCCTTTTATATTTAAATAATTATAATCAATTTCTTTATCAATAATATCTTTATACATTTTAGGATATTCTATTTCAAGGTATTTTTTATTACATTTAACAATCTTATTGTCTTGAATTATAGCGATTGCTTCATAATAATCTTCAAAAAAACGATTCTTTTTCATTGAAAATATGTTGTAATCCGTTTCATCACTACCAAGCATATAAAGAAAATTATTTACTTTAAAAATTTCTAATTTTAGTCTTCGAAAAAGAAAATTATTATTGTAAAATTCAAAATAAATGTTTCGAGATTTATTATTTTTAAAGACATCTATTAAAATATTTAACATTACTTTTTTATTAAAATATAAAATAGAATCTGATATTAATGTACTTCTAAGATCATTATTAGTAAAAGAAGTGAATTCTAAAAATTTATCATTTAAATATGAGATATAAAAATCATCTAATTCTTTTGTTGGTGAAAAAATACCAATAGCATGATTAAAATGGTTATATACTATTTTATTTTCTTCAGTAATATCTGGAACATTTGGATATGTTTTGTATAAATTTTTTTCAGCAACCCATTTTAAAGAATCAAATTTAGTTATTTCTTGTAATTTTTCATCCAAAATAATTAGTTTCATATTAGATTTTCTCCTTATTTATAAAATAAATGTTAAAATTCAAGAATACATTATATTTTTCTATTAAATAAATAAAAAAATTTACATCTAAGTTATAATATAAGTTTAGTAAATTTTAAAATAATGAAATTATCTTATAAATTAGGACTACCATTGTAATCTCATTTTATGCAATGAAATTTGATTACGTCCATTTTTTACTTGATGATGTTCATATTTAAATAAATATAATCTTACTATTCAGAGTTGTTTCTAGCTTAGTTTTTGGTAAATTATCTTGATTATTATTACATTTAAGTTTTTTTTTATAATCCCTTTTATGAATATTAACATTATAATTTAAATTAAATTGTTGTAATTTGTACATTGTTAATCTTTTAAAATATTTAATATAATATTTATTAAACGTTATTATTAACTATTAATAAATTTTAAGATATTATATCAATTTTTAAATAAAATAAATATTTCTAAAATAAGATATATTACTTTTTAGAAAAATATTAAATATGAAAACAGAAGATGGTTATGATTATAAGTTATGTCCTATAGATGAAGCTGCAGAATTATTCAAAAGGAAATGGAATATTCTTATAATCAGAGATATGATGTTTGGAAAAAAACACTTCAATGAGTTTAAAGAAGGAAAAGAAGGTTTATCAAATAAAGTTCTTAGTCAATGTTTACAAGATTTACAAGAAAATGGTTTAATTACTCGAAAGTTAATTGATACAAATCCCCCAAGTACAGAATATCGTTTAACAACTTATGGAAAATCACTTAACAAAGTCATATATGAAATGGGAATGTTTATGTTAGATAATTTAAGTGAAGAAGAAATAGGTGACTCTAAAGAAAATGTTAAAGAGAATCTTGTCAGAGATCTTCATATAGATGACTAATACTATTTAATTATTATTATTTTTTAATTTTATTTTTATTAGATAAATAAAACTATTATTTTCATATATGTTTAATAATTTAGATTAATATAATAACTCTTTTGATAATTCTTTTTTTAGTAAAATATAACTAATTAATTAAACAATATTAATATAACGGTTAATAGATATTTAAAATAATTCAAGGAGTATCCATGACAGTAATTAATAATTTAAAAAATAAATTAAGTAAAAGAAATTCATATGCTTTTATTTTTTCTTTTGGTATAATGATATTATTTGCTTTTTTAGACATATATGTTAAATCTGGACCTGTTTCTATCATAGAATCTGTTATGATGGTTATGGGCTTATTTTTTGGACCATTTGCAGTGTTAGGCATATGTATAGGAAATATAGTAGCATCATTATGTATTACAAATGATCCTGTAGACCTTACTATATTCACAAGCTTTTTCTATATTATTTTCTCATATGCTGCATATAAAGTATGGTATACTTTTATGACTAAAGATAATGTAGTTCAAATTCCTAACTTAAATAGTGTATATTATTATAAAAAGTTTATAGTTTCAATATTCTTTGCTTGTTTAGTATATTTTATATGTATAGAAATATTTTTTATTTATGAAAGTAGTACGTCTATGTTAATTAGAAACATATGTTGGACAGTTGAGACATTTGTATATGCATTAACTGGTGGGCTACTAACAATAATACTAATGAATATGTTTAATATTCCATTTGTTTCTATGAAAAAGACAAAAAACCCAAGAATATCAGCAAAATATTTCACAATAGCATTCTATATATTTGCTATAATAGGCTTTGTTACAATAATAGCTGTACATATCGGTTTCAAATTAAATGATTTACAATATGCTATAATATTAATGACAGAGATTATTCTAATGTTATTTTATTTGTTTAAACCTGTTACAGCAGATGTTGAAAATGATTTATCAACAAGTATAACTATTAATATTAATAGAAATTTTAAACATAAAATTAATTTAACAATTATTGAAAAAGGTATTTTAATTTCAATAGTATTAAGTTATATATTTGCATCATTGATAGTTATTTTAGCACTTATGGGTTATTTAAAGACTTTAAATTTTGAATCAAAGTATTTTTCAGCTTTACTTTATGCAAGTATCACATTCATATTATTTTATATACTTAACTTTATAATTTTAAGTAAAATAGAATCTCAGGTTACACAACCATTAGAGATAATCTCTGAAACAAGTTATAATTATATAATTAATAATCAGAAAAAGGATCTTGAAGCAATTATTAAAGAATATGATCAATTTAATGATTATGGTATTGAAATAAGTACATTATCAAAGTCTATTTCAACTATGATTAATAATTTAGAAGAATATGTTAATAGTATTAAGATATATACTAAAGAAAAAGAGAAAATAAACGCAGAATTAAGTGTTGGACGAAATATTCAACAATCATTCATTCCAAAAAATTTTAGTTTATTAAAAGAAAAGAATATTGATATTTATGGATCCGTAACACCTAGTAGAGAAGTAGCTGGTGACTTTTATGATTTCTTCATAATTGATGATGATCATGTTGTAATTGTTGTAGGAGATGTTTCAGGTAAGGGAATACCTGCATCATTATTTATGGTAAAAACTATGATACTAATAAAAAATATTTTCCTCTTTAAGTCAAGTTTAGCTGATAATATCAATTTTGTAAATAACTAATTATGTGATAATAATGATACAAATATGTTTGTAACAGTATGGATTGGTGTGTTAGATATAACTACGGGTAATTTAGAGTATATAAATGCGGGACATAATCCAATATTCATTAAAAAACTAACAAGTAAATATGAGCCATTAATATCTGATCCTGATATAGCTTTAGGTATATTTGAAGATTATGAATATAATAAAAATACAATTACTTTATCTAATAAAGATAAACTATTTTTATATACTGATGGTGTAACTGAAGCTAATGATATAAATAGTAATTTATATGGTGAAGATAAATTAATAGAATTATTGAATAAAATTGACACTCCATGTACAGTAGAAGAAATAGAAAGTAAAATAAAAGAAGATGTTTTATTATTTGAAAAAGATATTGAACAATTTGATGACATTACAATATTATCTGTAGAATACAATAAGTATAAATGAATTAAATAAAATATAGAATTCATATAAAAATTTATTATTATTCTACTCCAAAACTTTTTTTAATAACTTCCAAAAAATAATAATTAAAATTACATCAACTATCCTTATTTTTATATAAAATATTTAAAATTATAAAAAAAATGCTTAATTATTTATTTCACATTCCACTATTTTTTTAGTCATTATAATTTTATTTTATAAAATTATTTTTCAATAATGATTTTTAAACAAAAAAAATAAGAATAAAACTATTAAAACTTAATTAACATTTAAAAATACAATAACAAAAGAAAAGAATGATAAAATAATTAATTAAAAAAAACATAACTAATATTATAATTTTTTAAAACGATGATTTATATGAAAATAGTAAATAAGTTAAACATTACAAAAAGAAATTTGTATATACTTGTATTTTCTTTTATTATAATGTTATTTACAGTTTATTTAGATTCCAGTTTTTTATCTGGACAACAAATATCTTTAGCAGAATCGCTTACTATAGTATTAGGCTTAATATTTGGACCATATGCAGCAGTTGGTTTAGCATTTGGAGAAATTATCAGTCTACTCAACATTGGTGAATATTCAATATCATTTTCTATATTAAGTGGTTTTCTTTACTTTATACTAGCATATACATCTTATATAGTATGGTATACTTGTATGACTAAAGATAATGTAGTATATGTTCCAAATTTAGATAATGTATATTATTATAAGAAGTTTATTTATACAATATCCTTAGTATCATTTTTATACTTTATAAGTACAGAAATTTTTTACATAGACTCAATGAGTATTTATATACTAATTAGAAATATATGTTGGACTTTAGAAACTTTTGTATATGCATTAACTGGTGGAATGTTAATAGTAATATTGATGAATATACTTAATATTCCCGTTGTAAGTATGAAAAAGACCAAAAAAGTTATAATTCCTCCTAAAATATTCACATTAGATTATATTTTAATGTTAATACTTGGAATACTAGGAATATTTAGTTCATTTGTTACTTTATCAATAACTGAAGATATGTATACTACGATAATGATTGTTATTATTATTATGACTTTATTTTACATATTTAAACCTGTTACATCAGAGGTTAAACAAGATTTAACCGATATGAATATTAACATTAATAAAAAATCAAAACATAAAATCAATTTAACACTTATTGAAAAAGGAATTTTAATATCAATACTATTAAGTTACATTGTTGGTATGGGAATTGTTATTATAACTCTTACTGGTCTTTTAAAGACAATAAGCTTTGAAACAAAATATTTCTCAGCATTACTTTATGCAAGTATCACATTCATATTATTTTATATAATTAACTTTATAATTTTAAGCAGATTAGAATCTAATGTTACAAGACCATTAGAGATAATTTCTGAAACAAGTTATAATTATATAACTAATAATAAGAAAAAGGATTCTGAAGAAATTATTAAAGAATATTCTCAATTTAATGATTATGGTATTGAAATAAGTACATTATCTCAATCCATTTCTACAATGATTACAGATTTAGAAGAATATATAAAAAGTATAAAAGAATATACTAAAGAAAAAGAGAAAATAAACGCAGAATTAAGTGTTGGACGAAATATTCAACAATCATTCCTTCCAAAAAATTTTGATATTTTGAAAGATAAACATATTAATATTTATGGATCAGTAACACCAAGTAAAGAAGTTGCGGGTGATTTGTATGATTTCTTCATAATTGATGATGATCATGTTGTAATTCTTGTAGGAGACGTTTCAGGTAAAGGAATACCTGCATCATTATTCATGGTAAAAACTATGATGTTAATAAAAAATATTTTCAACTTTAAATCAGATTTAGTCAATAACATTAACTATGTAAACAAGCAACTTTGTGACAACAATGATACAAATATGTTTGTGACATTATGGATAGGTATATTAAATATAAAATCAGGAGAGTTAAATTACATAAATGGTGGACATAATCCAATATTCATTAAAAGACCAAAAGGTAAATATGAGCCATTAATATCTGATCCTGATATAGCTTTAGGTATATTTGAAGATTATGAATATAATAAAAATACAATTACTTTATCTAATAAAGATAAACTATTTTTATATACTGATGGTGTAACTGAAGCTAATGATATAAATAGTAATTTATATGGTGAAGATAAATTAATAGAATTATTGAATAAAATTGACACTCCATGTACAGTAGAAGAAATAGAAAATAAAATAAAAGAAGATATTTTATTATTTGAAAAAGGAACAGAACAATTCGATGATATTACAATAGTATCTGTTGAATATAATAAGGAAGAATAAATTAAATAAAATACAAAATTCAGATGTAAATTCCTTATTAATCCACTCCCACTTTTTTTTAAATAAATTTTATTAAAATAAAAAAAAATCACTATTTTTATAAAGCTCCAACAGAAATATATTATTAATACAATACAATTCTTATTATAAATATTATTTTTAAAAAATCGGGGGAAATTATATGAATAATACTAAAAATAAGATAATAGATAAAAGTTTTTTACTCTTTTTAGATAAAGGAGTTAATAATGTTATAATATCTCAAATAATAGAAAATGCTGGAATAAGTAACGGTACATTTTATTATTATTTTGAAAATAAGGATCAACTTGTCTTAGAAGTAATGAAAAAATATGTTTTTGATCTAGGTCAAAAAAAGTTAGATTATATAAAATATTTTAATGGAACCAGTAAAGAAGAAATAAAAAACTTGATACTCTCATTATTAGGTTTTAATTTATTAAATAAGGATATATATGGTGTTTATTTATTAAAACCATCTCAATATAGAGATTTTCATATTCTAATTATAGATGCTACAAAACAATATGAAGAAGTTACAAAAATGGACCATATATTTCACAACAAATTAAAAATAACATTAGAAAACATTATAATAAAAGGAATAATAAATAAGGAAATAAACAATGTAAATCCTAAAGAAGTAGCTAATTTAATATATACATTATATACTAGTATTTGTTATAAAACAATAAAAGAACCTAAATTAGATATCAAAAAGAGTTTCAATACAAGCTTTGATTATTTCTGGAATATTATTGAAAGAAAAACAACACCCTCACAAAATAATGAAGATATTTATAAAATCAATGAATTTGATAATGAAAATAATTAATATCTTTTATATAAATCAAGTTATACTTCGTTCAAAATTTAAGTATAACATACATCTGAGAAACATCAGTATAATACTTTTTTTACCTTTTTTGTAAAATTTAAATATGATATCCACAATGAAAATATTTTATATTACCTTTAAATCTTTTTGCATATATTTAAAATGATTAAATTTAATATTAAGTATTAATCTTTGTAATTAAAAAAAAAACTTAGAATAGTATTTTAATTATTTATAAGAATTAATCAGAAAAAGACTATTAATAAATAATAATACTTCTACATATGCTTGTATTACTAATACTAAAAAATAATATTATCCCTCTTTTTTTATTTTTTTAAAAAATTGTCTAAAAATACTATATTATTAATTTAATAAAAATACACTTGCATTATCTGATAAGGATAAACTGTTCTTATATACTAGTAATATGACTAAAACCAATGATATTAATAGTAGATTATATAATAAAAATAAATTAATAGAATTATTGAATAGAATTAATATTCATGTACAGTAGAAGAAATAGAAAATAAAATTAAAGAATATATCTTATTATATGAAAAATAAACCGAATAATTCGATGATATTACAATAGTATCTGTTGAATATAATAAGGAAGAATAAATTAAATAAAATACAAAATTCAGATATAAATTCCTTATTAATCCACTCCTTACTTTTTTTAAATAAATTTTATTAAATTATAAGAATTTTTATAATTATCTAAAAGAAATTAATAACTTTCCAATTATATAACACTTCATAAACAATAAAAAAGATAAAAACCGTGAAAAAAAACATAACAATAAATATAATAATACATATAGAATATTAGTATAAATAATTAGAGGAATCAAATGAATAATACTAAAGATATGATAATAGATAAAAGTTTTTTACTCTTTTTAAATGAAGGAATTAATAATATTACAATAACTAAAATCATAGAAAATGCTGGAATAAGTAATGGAACCTTTTATTATTATTTTAAAAATAAAGATCAACTTGTCTTAGAAGTAATGAAAAAATATGTTTTTGATTTAGGTCAAAAAAAGTTAGATTATATAAAATATTTTAATGGAAGCAGTAAAGAACAAATAAGATATTTGATACTCTCTTTATTAGGTTTTAATCTATTTGATGAGGCTGTATATGGTGTTTATTTATTAAAACCATCTCAATACAGAGATTTTCATATATTAATTATAGATGCTACAAAACAATATGAAGAAGTTGTTAAAATGGATCATATATTCCATAATAAATTAAAAAAAACAATAGAATCAATTATAAAAAAAGGAATAAATAATAGAGAAATAATTAATATAAATCCCATAGAAATAACTAATTTAATATATTCAGTATATACTAGTATTTGTTATAAGACAATAAAAGAACCTGAATTAGATATTGAAAAAAGTTTCAACAGAAGTTTTAATTATTTATGGAATATTATTAAGATAAAACCAATAGTATCATCTAATAATCAAAGTAACAAATATAATTCTGAGTTTAATAATAAAAATAATTAATATTTTCTAAATAAATCAAGTATTAATTTTATTTAAAATTTAATTATAATTTACATTTGAGAAACATCAATATAATAACTAGTAAAACCTACTCTTTTACCTCTTTTGTCAAATTTAAATGTTGTATCAACAATTAGATATTTTATATTACCTTTTGGTGTTTTTATACATTGTTTGTAAGATATATGAGGAAATGTTGAATCACTACCATTAATTAATTGCTCAATATCTGAATCACTTTCTTCTTTTATTATAAATTCAGATAAATCACCATGATACTCTTCATTAATATTCAAATCTAATATTTTATATGATGCAGGTGTCCACATAATATGTTCATTATTCATTTTATAAGATATTGCAGTATTACTTAAAAATTGCAGTTCTCTTAATTGATATTTTAATATTTTTGTCTCTTCTTGTCTTTCATTTAATTCTTGAATCATATCTTGTTCATCAGTAATATCATCATACTTAAATAGAACTGCTGTCTTATCATTAAATAAAGTGAATGTTGCATTAATAAAAAACCAACGTATTTGATTAGCTATTTTAACTCTTATTTTCTCAGCATAATGAGTAATATCTTGATTAATAATTCTTTTATAAATATCATTCCATTGTTCGTAATTTGAACCTTCTAATACCTGAATTTTTTCTTTAATATCCTCATTAAAAGTATCATTTAATTCTAGTTTAAGTTTATCTAAAAAAGAATCATTAGCCATTACAATTTTTAAGTTCTGAAGAATAAAACTTGAATTAAATTCATGATTCCTTATTAACTTTTCATATTTATCCATAAAAGACTTTAATGAAGTATTTTTAACAGTCATTATTACATAATCTTCATATTTAAATAGTTTAGCGTGGTATGTTATTGTAATAATATTATTTTGATGTAATTTAGCATTAACAAACTCAGTTTTTCCTGTTTTATAAACTTTTTTAGCTAGTTTTACTATTGTATCATTTTCATCGTTTTGATAAATACCCTTATTAATAGATGTTCCTATGATATTTAATCCATAGAAATTATGATTTCTAGCTATATCATTTGCTTCAACAATAACAAAATCTGTACACTTTTTATTAGGTTTTAATATATAAACTTGAGAATCAGTTAAATTATTAAACAATACCATATCTTTATCAAAATTCACCTCTTCTTTAAACTTAGAAGAATAAACTTCAATAGTATTGATTAAATTAAATATTGAAATTGTTCCATTATCATCAAAAAATTCTAAACTATCCATATAACCATCTTTTTCTTTATAATAGAATATTTATCATTATTGATAATTATAATTATCTAATAAGCTTAAAAAAAGTATAAAGTTAAAATCATATGAAATTAATTTTTAAAAAAAATAAGATAAAAGGGAGGTTAAAAATAAGTAAGTGATTAAAAAAGTATTAGTCTTATAAGTTTGCTAATGCTTCTTTAACTGCTTCAATATCATCAGATACTTCTACAGTTTCATCCACTGGTTCTAAGTGTTTAATGTTACATCTTCTATCTTTAACTTCATTTCCTACTACTTCAACAAAGCTTGAATCTATAACATTTACTATAACACATTTTTTCCCAGTTTCTCTTCCTGCGATTTTAACGCATACTCTTCCTTTTTCTATTGCTGGCATTTGTTTCACCTATTTATTTTTTCATTAATACATTTAATAATTATTTTTGCTGTAGTTTCAGTGTCAAAAGTACCTGTATTTATGACAAGATCATAAATATCCAAATTACTTATATTGATATTATGGATTTCTTGGTATCTTTTTTTCTCACTGTCTGTACGTTCTTTCATTTCATACTTGACTGTATCTACACTTTTACCTTCACGGTAACTAATACGTTCTGCACGAACATCTTCTGGTGCAGTAAGCCAAATTCGGTAGTCAGCATCTACAAAGTATGCTGATAATCTACCTTCAACAATTAACTCTTTGCTTTCAGAAGCAATTTGAGCTTGTCTTTTGTCGAGTTCTTTATCAATATCATCATTACCCTCAGCAAACTCACTAAATTCAAGGATATCCATATTATTATCAACAGCCATTTGTCTAAATACATCTCCTGTAGAGATATATGGAATATCTAAAAATTTTGATAAATTTTTGGTTGCTGTAGTTGTACCTGTACCAGCAAGCCCACCAATAGTAATAATCATAATGATCTAGCCTCTTCTTTAACTAATTTTTTTGTACAATTTGTACAAAGATTTCCACCATAAGGTCTGTTTGGTCTTCTTTGATTTTTAGACAATTTACGGATCTCATATGGTCTTCCTCTTGGAACTGCATCTAAAACTTTTCCACATTTAGCACATAAATGTTTGGAAGGTTTTTTCTTTTTATAGTGAATAGCAGTTCTTCCCCCAGGAACTCGTTTAATAACTTTTTTGAATGTTCCTGATCGATGTCTAGGTGCTGTCATATTATTTTTCCTCCTTTTTACTTTTATAAATTATTAAGTTAAATGTTTCCCTAAACTTAATAATTAAATTTTATCTTCTATTATATATTTGTTTATTTAGTATATTAAAACTATTGAAAATCTTTCAATTAGAAAGATTTAAGACCGAATAGTTTTCTGAATAAGAATGACATTGCGAAAGATACTACAATATACCATCCAATCCAGTTAATTGTTAATGGTATTGGTGATTTCCAGAATATTTCCCAAATAGGCATTAATAATAAGAAATATGTACCTTGTGAAATGTGTATAGCCATATTACTAATCACTGCATTTCCTGATAATCCATAAAATATGATTAATATAGGAATCATTGTAATTAATGTTGGTTTCATCTGCATGGTCATTAATTCTTTATTTTTTGGCATTAATTCCATTTGTTTCTTTTGGACTTTTGCCATTGCTTTAGGATCACCAGATTTTTGAGCTGCTTTTGCTTCAGCTTGTACTTCCTTCATTTCAGCTTGTAACTCTTCCATCTTATCATAATCTATAAGCCATTTTTGTAATAATACAATCATTAATGCAATTAATGATGCTATTAAAAAAACAATCATTATAGGATTTGATGGATCCGGATCCAAGTTTATTAATGGAGTTAATACTGGATCTAAATAGTTCATTGTTAATCCTCGTTAAACTTATTTATAAAGCAGCACATATTTCAGAAACTGCTTTATCTAAGCCATCATCATTATTTTGTACTGGAATAACAGTAGCTCCTGTAATCATAGCATAGCTCATTGCAGTTGCTCTGTTAATTTTTTGATGAGTATCAATATCTTCAGTATACTCTTGATCTCGTGATCGAGTATCATCAGTCATTCTTCTAAATAAAATTTCACTAGGTTTTGCTTCAATTAATATAAATTGTGTAGGCATTAATTTTTCTAAAACCCATATTGGTAATCCTGGTAAGAATCCTTTTGGAGTTTTGATAGTACAATGTGTATCAATAATAATGTCTTTTTCTTCAGCTAATTCATGTATTCTTTCAGCTGCACCTTTTTGAACTTCTTTTTGTATTTCAGGATCTAGTTTACGCATATCATCACGTGATTCAACTAAATCTCGTTCTTTTGCAATTTCAAGCATTATATCCCCATAATTAATATGAGAGTAATCTACTTTTTCTAAAACTTCATTTAAAACAGTTGTACTACCTGATCCAGGTATTCCTGCAAGTACTACTATATTCATAACAATCATCTCGAATTTATTCATTAATAAATATGCTATTTTCTTATTAATATAACTTATCATATAAAAAAGAATGTAAATTTTTCTAAAGTAATACTTTACAAAAAAAAGTAATAAATATAAGAAAATTAATTCTTAATTTATCATATATTTCTTTCTTATCTAACTATCCTCACCTAAGAATCTTCTTAGCATTGGATGCATATCCATAAGTTGTTCTTTAGCAATTTCTTCGTATAACCTATATACTACACCAACAGTCAATAGTACACCAGTACCTCCACCAAGAGCTCCAGTTAAATCTGCAGCAAAAGCTAAAAGACCTACAAAAGCACCACCTAAAACTGTAATTGATGGTATGTATTTATCTAAGATTCTTCTGAATTGAACTTTACTACTCCTGAAACCAGGAACTTGCACACCCATATTTGATAATTGGTCTGCAACTTTTCTAGGTCCAATTCCACTAATTTCAACCCATAACAGTGCAAATAGAACTGAGAACCCAATAAAGATTATCGCATAAATTATAACTTTTAACGGATCTGTAAACAATACAGAAATACTGGTAGGTGTTGTAACATAATATGCAATACCATTAATAGCCGTACCTTTTGAAATTTCTCCTAATATTGGGAATCCAATTGATTGGAATATACCTGCAAACAGTTGTACGTTTAAGAATAATGCACTAACTAATATAACTGGCATATTACTTGCATATACAAATTTAAGAGGGTATTTGGATCTAGCTCCTTTTACTCCACCATAAGATAATGGAATTTCTACTCTCATACATTCAGCATATACAACAACTAAAAATACAACTATAGTTGCTAATACTGGGATTAATAAATCAAATTGAGGTTGTCCAGTTGTTAATGAATAGATAAAGTTTGGTATTTTTCCTGCTGGAACATTTGTTCCAGTTGCTGGTAAGAAGTTAAATGCTCCAACTAATATCTGTTGAGATACTCCTGCAGCAATAAATAGACCGATACCACTACCAAATCCCCATTTGGTAACAACTTCATCCATATATATTAATAATATACCACCAATTACCATTTGTAATATAAGTACAGCGGTATAATCTCCTGTCATTGGAGGTAATGCTCCAGTAAATACTAGAACTGCCCCTTCAAATAGAGTAAATATTATTGCTAATAATTTCTGTGTTCCCTGAAATGCAGCTTTATCTTCATGTTTTGATAAATCCAAATCAATTAGCTTACCACCAACAAGTAACTGCATTACAATGGACGCAGTAACTATTGGACCTATACCTAATGTGATAAGAGATCCGAAACTACCGGCTATTACTGACCTTAACTGTGCGAATTGATCTATAGCTGTTGGACTAAGACCAAATAATGATATTTCTGTAAGACAGAAATATAGTACTAAAATTATTATTGTCCATTTTAATTTTTCTTTAAAGCCCAATCTTTTTTCAGGGTTAGCTACTTGGGGCAATAGAGAATAAAATGGTCTTATACTATCTAATGCTGACATTATTTACTCCTCTGAAATAAAATTGAATTAAGTGAATATTAAAAAATAATATTCATTGATTTTTAATTCAAATTTAAATTATTTCTGCTTCTCCACCTGCAGATTCAATTTTACTTATTGCACTTTTAGAAAATTTAGGTGATCTTATAACCATAGCTGATGATAAGTTTCCTGTTCCTAATACTTTGTTGTAACCTAATTCAGTAACATCAAGTACTATTTTTCCATCTTCTTTAGTTGCAATTTCATTATCAAGAAGTTTGTCTATTTCATTATCTATATAATTTAGATTTATAGGGTTAAACTGTTGAATAGTTTTTTGTGGACGTTTGAATCCATATTTTCCAAAGTGATTAGGATCATTGATGACCATCCAAGTCCAGTTGTGTTTATTACCACCAGCTTGTCCACGTCCTCCTCTGTGTCCTGCACCTCTTCGTTTTTTGGTACAACCTCCACCTACAGATCTTGAACCTCGTAGTTTTCGTATTTTTTTGGTTTTTCTAATCATTTATGACACCTGACTCCTCTAGATCATTCTTGCAATTAAATCGTTTATCTTATCAGATCTGTAACCAAGTGTTCCACCTTCAGGATATGTTTTTTTAGTATTTTCATATCCTTTTCTTGGAGGGTTTAAACGGAATATTGGTTTCATACCAGAATCTTTAAGAGTTGTTTCACCATTGTAAATTGCTTGTGCTAAATCATCAATAGAAGAATAATCAGTATTATCTTTTACATATTCTTCTGTGATTCTTTTATTACCAGGTAGTCTTCCTCTTTCTAAGAAAAGTTCTTTGAAAGTTTCTTCGGAAATTTCTCCCCAAGTTATGTAGTCTTTACCTTTTTGTAACATACCTTTGTAACTTGGATTTTCTGGTAGTATAACACAGTGACTTATTCTTGTTAGGTTAAGCATATCAAGATTATCTTTGATATTTCTTTTTATACCTGTTCTTCCTCTTACTCTAATAACTGCATACATAATAACACCTCAGAATTATTCTATTACTCCTAGAGTTTTAAGATCTTTTTCACTAGTTTTTACACTAGATAATTCTTTAAGTGCATCAAATACTGCACCTGCAAAGTTTATGGTTGTTTGTGTTTGACCACTAGTTCTTGACCATACATCATCGATACCAGCTAATGAAAGGATAGTTTTACCAACATCTCCTATAGCTAATCCAACTCCTCCTGGTGCAGGTATTAAAGTAACGTTGACACTACTCATTTTACCTTGTACTTTAAATGGTACTGTGTGTTTTCTTCCACAAACACAACCCCAGTCACCACAGCCTCTTCGAACATTAATAAGATTATATTTAGCATTATCTACTGCTTTTCTTATTGCAGGTCCTACTTCCTGTGATTTACCTTCTCCTAAACCTACGTATCCGTTTTTATTTCCAACAGCTACGATTACTCTAAAGTTGACTTTTCTACCAGATTTATGCATTCTCTGAACAAGGTTAACATCCATAACTTCTTCTTCAAGATCTGGTAATAGTATATCAACAATTTCTAATTCCATTATTGGAAGACCTTTATCTAATATCTGATCAATATCAGTTATAGTGCCTTCTTTAACCTTTTGTCCAAGTTCTGTTTTTGGTTCCCAATTATCAACATTGAACTTGTTTGAAGGTTTTTTAGATTTGTTTGATCTATTTGATCTTTTGCTCATTGTGTTGCCTCATCGATTTTTTCTTTTACACTTTCAAAATGATCTGGTATTTCCATTGGGGATAATCCACATCTTATGTAATTTGCAAATTTAGCATTTCTTTCATCTTCATCCATGCTTTCAGCATATTGTGCAATGTGTTCTCCTCTTATTCTATCATCTTCAGGTAATATTGAATCATTATGTGGTACGTATAATCCAGCATCTAATGCTCCTTTAAGAACTGCGTAAATTTTTGTACCTTTAATGGAAGGTTGTAATCCAATATCAAGAATGGTTTCTTCATATCCTGCAGATAAAGCTTTTTTACCAAATAAGTATCCAGTAAGATAAGCTGCAGATGTGTTTTTACCATTACCTAACCAACCGTAGTTTTTAAGTTCTTTAGATGTAGCAGAGACCATTGTTTCATCACCATTATCTCCTACTTTAACTAATTGTGTTATTGTATGATTTGATGTGATTCTAACAACCATTCGTGTTTTGTCAAGGTCTACAAGTTTGTATCTTCTATTATAATTTGTTTTACCTTCTCGGCGTCTTTTAAATTGAACTTTATAAGTTGCTCCTCGTGCCACGTTCTATTCCCCCGTTTCTTTAAGCATTCCATGGTCTCGTGCATAAGTTTTCATGTATGATTTACTTCTGAATGATCCACCTTTTGCCATGTTATACAATTTACGGTAAGTAGTTCTATCAATTTCATCATTTTCACGCATTTCTTTAAGAACTCCCCTTAGGGAACGGATAGTACCCATCCATGCTTGTTTTTTAGGAGTTCTTGCATTTTTAGCCCCTTTTCTACTTCCGTGGTTTTTTCTTCTACCTTTCCTTTTCTGTTCTGTATTTTTTCTACTTCTGTAACTGCTTATTCCTTTAACAGGTCTTGCTTTTATGATTCCATCATTGATTAAAGCTCGGATACTGTTTCTTGTGATTGCTCTAGAAACTTCTTCCATATGTTCTGGATCAATCCATACTCTGTTAACTCCTACTTTGAGGATATCTGCAGCTAATTTTTTCTGTGTGGTAAGATTCATGAAAATCCTCCTGATTATTAACTATAATATATTTCCCATTAAGGTTTTGAAGTGATAATGTATCTACAGTCATAAAACTATAAGACACCATTATTATTCAGTAATAACCTTAATTTAATATTTTTACTCCAAGTTCTTGTGCTTTAGATACTATTAACTGTTTTTTCCTTTTTCCAACAGTTGCACTTATTCTAGCTGCATCGGTTTTAGGATCTAATGCTTCGAGTTGTGTTAAATTCTCAATTAATATATCTTTAAAACCTGATGGATGTAAGCCTCTTGTTGCTTTAGGACTACCATATCCTACTGATGCCATTGCAGGTTTTCTAGCATGATATCGTCGTCTTTTACTAAGTTTACCTTTAGGTTTTCGATATTTATCGCCCAGTTTTTTATATCTCCAATATTCTTGCCTTTTGAAGTTTGGTTTTTTCATAGTAACTTCCTCTTAATAAAATTATTCTTCAATTTCTTCCTGATGTTTGTCTACAAGATATATTCCATCTTGGAATACACGAGGATCCCGTCTTTTAATTTTAGTAGCTTGTTCAATGTTAGCCATTGTTTGACCTACATTTTCTTTATTGATACCAGTAATAGTTACATCTTCACCTTTAACTGCAACTTTTACATCATCACCAATAATTTTTGCTACACGTGGATTTCTTTCTCCAAGGAAGTTTTCAATGTTTACTTTTTTATCTTTAACTTTCACAGTCATTGGAAAGTGAGCGTAAACAATTTTCATTTTGTAAGTGAATCCGTGTTCTACACCATAAATCATGTTATTAATGTGAGATTTAATTGTTCCTAACATTGCTTTGTCTTTTTTCCGTGGGAACTGGACTTCAAGTACAACATTATTGTCTTCTTCTCTAATATCAATTTTATTATGGTTGAAATTTCTTTTAATTTCTCCACCATCACCTTTAACTGCTACTAATCCATCATCTACAGATATTGTAACTTGTTCAGGTATAGGGATTGTCTCTGTTAATTTTGCATGATTAACCATATTTTCACCTAAATTTAATAAACATATACTAATAATCTTCCACCAATTCCAGCTTCTTTAGCTTCATGATGGGTCATTACACCTTGTGGTGTTGTTACTATTAATATTCCAAAGTTTTTTGCTGGAAGGTATCTTTTTTCGAATTTCTCGAATTCATCATTTTTAACTGCGTGACGAGGTTTGATTACACCACATTTGTTAATATTTCCTTGTAATTCAACGTTGAATTTACCAGCTTTTCCATCTTCTATTAATTCAAAATTTCCTATATAATTTTCCTTTTGCATTGTGCTTAAAACATGACCAATAAGTTTTGATGCAGGGGATACTACACAAGTATCATTCCCTTGTAACTCATTGTTTCTCATTGTTGTTAATGCATCTGCAAGAGGGTCCATAAGAGTCATTCTATAAACACTCCCTAATTAGTTGTATTTTTTAAATCCGATTTTTGGAGCAAGTTCTCTGAAGCATTGACGACAGAGCATTAAATCATATCTTCTTACTATAGCAGAATGATCTCCACATCGACTACATTTTCTTGCTGCTTTCCCGTATTTTCTTGGCAAAATTATTCACCTTCTTATTCATCTATGTTGACATTGAATTTCTCTTTCATTAAGGCCATTGATTCTTCTGGTGTAACCCTTTGTGATTGAGGAATTTTTTTAGCTCTTAATCTTCGATTTTTGATTCTATGTCCTGGTTTTTCAAAAGTAACTGAAACATCCATTCCAAAGATTCCAATGTCTGGATCATATCTGATTCCAGGTATATCAATATGTTCTTGAATACCGAAAGATACATTTCCTTCTTTATCAAATTGTGATGCTTTGATATGATTTTCAAGTCCATTTAATACCATGGATATGATTTTATCTGCTTTTTCTCCTCTTAAAGTTACTTTACAAGCAATTGGTTGTTTTTTTCTTATACCAAATTCAGGGTTTGTAACTTTTGAGTATGTTCTTACAGGTTGTTGATCAACTAATGAAACTAAAAGTTGTTCAGCTTTTGTTAGTTTTTCTCCACCTTCACCTACACCTATATTAACTGTAGCTTTAGCTATATGAGGTTGAGTCATTACATTCATTATTAGTCATCTCCTAATAATGATATAACTGGTTTATCTTTACCTATAACAAATACATATTTAGTTAATGTTAAGAATGTACCTTCTTCAGTTTCCATTAATACTGTATTTGATTTTGGAGATTTTGTTACATTGATACTTTCAATTTCTCCAAGTTCTCCTATGTGTTTACCACCAGTAATTAAACCAATAGATCCTGCTTCAAATTTAATTGAATCAGAAACTTTTTGTTCAGGAATGTTTAATACTACTACATCACTAGTTTTGAAATCTTCATCAGTAACAACATTTCTACCATCATGTAAATTTAATTGAGTTTTTCCACCTTTAACTGTGGTTTTATTTTCAATACTACATAATTTGAATGATGCATCTTTTTCATCGATTTCATGAAGTACTAATCTTCCTTTATAATCTGGTATTACTCTGTAGTTTTTATCCATTTTTGGAATGGATATAACATCCATAAATCCTACAGGGAATCTGTGGTCTTTTCTTGGTATACCATCCACAAGTACATCACAATTATTTAATATAATTTTTGCTTCACGTGCGTTTTTTGCAAGTCCTAACATATCTCTAACTACCATTACAAGAGGTATTGAGTTTTTTAATGCGTGTGGTCCTGCACTAGGTTTAGTTGTCCAAGTCTGTTCTTTAGTATGAATAGGCCACATTTCTGGTGCTTTAAATCGTTTTAAGTGATTTCTTGATCCCATATTTGCCATATTTATACCTTCCTATTTAATGCTTCGTTTCTTTTTTCATCATCTAAGTATAAATCTACTAAAACTAAATTAGATGGATGAACTGGCTGATATAATTTTGTACCATCTTGTTTCTGTGATGATGCTCCATCAACCATTACACGATAGTTTTTTAGATCTACTTTTTCTACTTTTCCTTCTTTCCCTTTAAAATCGCCACGTAGTACTTCAACAGTGTCTCCTTTTCTTACTGGGAAGGATCTTCTGTTAAATTCTTCCTGTAAATCTGCAGAAAGGTGTACATTCATTGCTTTATGACGTTTGTGTAAAGGTGCAGTGTACATTGCTTTACGTTGTTTTCTTGGTTGTTTAGTTACCATACTTTCACCCTTATACAATTATACTTGCAGCACTACCAATTGCTGGCCAAATATCAGCTGCTTCTTTAGCAATAGGTCCTCTAATTTCAGATCCTTTTAAGATTCCATCTTCTGTAATTATTACAGCAGCATTATCTTCAAATTTTACTCTTAGACCGTTTGCTCTTCTGTATTCTTTTTTCTGACGTACAACTACTGCTGTAGTTACTTCTCTTCTCATATCAGCTGTTCCTTTTTTAACAGATATTACTACCATGTCACCTACACCAGCTGATGCAAGTCGTCTTCTTACTCCTTTAAATCCTTTAACGGAAACGATTTCGACTTCACGTGCACCGGTATTATCAATACAATTTAATCTAGCACCTATTGGAAGAGATTTGGAGACTTTTGATGTTAATGCTTTCATTTTACTTATTCTCCTTCTTTAACTTCAATGAGTACAAAATGTTTTGTTTTACTAATTTGTCTACATTCAGCAATTTTTACAGAATCTCCGATATTAACATCAAGACAATCTGGTTTATGTGCTTTTATTTTAGAATTTCTTTTTTCATAACGTTCATATTTATTGATGAACTTATAAAAACTTCTTTCAACTGTGATAGTCCTATCTGCTTTATCACTTGTAACTGTTCCTTCTATAATTTGACCTCTTACAGAGAGTTCACCGTGAAATGGACAGTTAGGATCATCGCATGTTTCTTCTGGTTGTTTTACATTAATGCCTACCATATTATCACCTAATTTTTTTATAATTCTTCTTTATCCGGTCTTCAGGGCGGGCTACAATAACTTTTCCTTCTATTGAAACTTTTTCATTAGTGGGTAATTCAAATAAGAATGTTACACTAGCTTTAGGTATTATCTTTTCAATAGATCCCGTATCAATTTTAATTGTATTACGAGTCTCGTCTATTACAATTCCTTTTAATCCTATAAATTCATTATGATTACTTTTTGTTACCTCAACAAGTAAACCAATAAATTCATGTCGGAATATATTTTGTGGAGTTATCATATTAAAAAACTTCACATGTATTTTTGAATATTTCTTTTCCCTGGTTTTTGTAAAAAATAAAACTTACAAAATGATTTAAATATATATCTTCACTAGAAAATAGACAGTTGTCTATTTTATTTCTATTGTATCTGAAGAAAAACCCATTTCTGCAAGTACTTCTTTAACTTTCCTTTTGTGGTCTCCTTGTAATTCAATTTGACCTTTTTTAGAAGTAGTACCTCCACAAGCACATTTTGATTTAAGTTTTTTAGTTAATTCACGAATATCGATATCATGCTCATCAATTCCTTCAACAATGGTCATGAGTTTACCGAATCGTCGACGTACTGTGTATACTTTAACCTTTTGAACTTCACGTGCTATTTCTTCGCATACGCATAGATCTTCTGGAAGACCGCATATTTCACAGATTTTCATCTCTATTCTTATTCTCCCTGGTTTTTATTTTCATTCATTATAGTTAGAACACGGGCAATAGTTCTTCTAGTTTCTCTTATTTTACCTGGATTATCTACTCCAGCTACAGCACCTTTACCAACTAAAGTATCATATTCTGCGTGGAGTTCTGATAATTTAGCTTCAAGATCTGTTGAACTTAAATCTCTTAATTCTCGACTTCTTAATATAGCCATAAAAAATACCCCATTATTCTTCTTCTGAATTTTCAACATCTTCAGTTGCTTCAGTGATTTCTTCAACTTCAGTTTCTTCAGATATTTCATCTAAAACATCTTCACCAGTGATTTCTTCTTCAATTTCTACTTCTTCGACTTCTTCGACTTTAGCAGTAATTGGTTCAAGTTCTTCATCATCTGATGCTTCACGTTCTTTGATGTCTATATTATCAGGTAATGTAATTTCAGGAGGCATGATTCTTACATAGATTCCAAGTACACCCGGTTTAAGTTGTACTGTTGCAAATCCTTCTTTTACATGTTTAATTGATGGTTCTCCACATTTTTTAATGTATCCATCACTAAATTTAGCACATGCAGATCTTGATCCTCTTATTTTACCAGATATAGTTACTTCTACACCTTGAGCTCCAGCAGACATTATTTTTCTAATTATAGAATATGCTACTCTACGGAAATGCATTCCTCTTTGTAACATAGCTACAATTTTATGAGCCATAATTCTTGGGTTTAACTCAGGAACATCCACTTCTTTAACTTCAACTTGTGGATTTTCTAGATCATAATCATTTTTGAGGTTTTGTGTAATTGCTCTTACAGTTTTTCCACCTCTACCAATAACCATTCCTGGTTTTTCAGCATATACGATTACCATAGTTCCTACAGGTGTTACTTGAATATCCATTCCACCGTAACCTGCTCTTTCAAGTTTTTCTTGTAGATATTCATCTATTCGTGTTCTTTTTAGTCCTTCTTTTACGAAATCTTTTTCAATCATGTAATCTTAAGCCTCCCCCAAAACTACTTGAATGTGGGTTGTTGGAGTATTGAATGGACTTGCTCTTCCAAATGCTCTTGGAGTCCAACCTCTTATAATTACTCCCCTATTTGCTGAAATATGAATTAATTTGAGATTATCAAGATCTAATTCTTGGTTTTCAGCATTTGCTTCAGCATTCTCTAATACATTTAATATTTCTTTTGCAGCTTTAACAGGGTATCGACCAGATGGCCATCCTTGTAAATCTTTTCTGTGACCAACTTTTTTGTTGTGTCTTTTGAAAGGAACTACTGTTTTTTTCTCAATAACATCTTCTAGGAATGCTTTTGCATCACCTAAATACATATTACGGATTGTTCTGCATATTTCCACTGAATGTTTAGGAGAAATTTTAAGATCATGACCTGAAGCTTTAGCGATTTTTTCGCCCTCTTTGGCTTCGTATGAATAAGTATTTTTCTTTGCCATTTATATCTTCTCCTTAATTATTTAAGTGGTACAAACATTGATGATCTAGTTGCACCCATACCTGGGTCTCCGTGTTGTACTCTTCCCCTAGTTTGTGCAAATTCTCCAAAGTAACATCCAATCATTTCTGGCATAATAGTTACTTCTTTAAATTCTTGACCATTATATATTCCAAAAGTCATTCCAACCATATTTGGAAGTACAATCATATCACGACAATGTGTTTTTATGACTATTGGTCTTCCACTATCATTTTTCATATTTTTTACTTTTTCTACTTTATCAAGAACTTTTTGTTGTCTTGGTAAGAATCCTTTCTTAAGGGATCTTCTTTGTCTTGATGGTAATAGTTTCATTAATTCATCAAGAGACATATCCTGAATTTCTTCAAGAGTGTATCCTCTGAATTTAAAAATCTTTCGAGCCAATTAAGTGTCCTCCTCTATCGTCTTTTACCTGTACGTTTAGCTGCTATAGAACCAACTTTTCTTCCTGAAGGTGCATGTCTTGAGATAGTGGTTGGTTTTCCTGGATGTTGTCTGTTACCTCCACCGTGTGGGTGGTCTACTGCATTCATTGCAACTCCTCTAACAGTCATCATTTTCTTACCTTTAGCTTTAAGAGCATGCCATCTGTTACCAGCTTTAAGGAATGGTTTATCTTTTCTTCCTCCACCAGCAACTACACCTATTGTAGCTCTACATCTTGGATTGAATGCTTTTAACTCACCGGATGGTAATTCAACCATTGATTTTCCAATATCGTGAGTAATAAGAGAAGCATATGTTCCAGATGATCTGACGAATTTTCCTCCGTCTCCTGGATTATTCTCCATATTATAAATTGGAGTTCCTTCAGGAATTTCACTTAATGGTAATGTGTTTCCAGGTTCAATTGGTGCAGATATTCCACATTCAATTTCATCTTCTATTGCAATACTTTCTGGTGCTAAAACTAAATGTTCTTCACCATTTTCGAATTTAACTATTGCAACTGGTGCTGATCTACCTGGATCATGTATAATATCAGTTACTTTACCCTTAATTGTTCCTTCTTTTTCTAAGTTATCGTATGATCGGTATGAAACTTTTCCCCGGAATCTGTGTGAAGCACTACGATATGTTGGGGTTCCGCGACCTCTTCTCTGAATTATCAGTCTTTTTCCCATAATATTCCTCCTAATAAACTATATTAATTAGAATACACCCATTTTAACTGCGATGTCTTCTGCAGCATCATCTTCGTGTAATTTGAGAGATGCGAGTTTTTCACCTTTAGGAGTAATATGAGTGTTAACTTTTAAAACTTTTACTTCATATAACTCTTGAAAAGCTTCTTTTATAGCTCGTTTGTTAGCAAATTTATTAACCACAAAACAAATTTGATTATCATCATAAATTTGATTCATTGTTTTTTCTGATAAATGTGGTTTTATAATTACTGAATATGGATCCATTGTAATTAACTCCTATATTGTTGGAATAGTTCTCCAAGTTTATCTATAGCAGATTTGGTATAAATTGTTAATCTACCAGCATGTGTACCTGGTGCAAGTAACTCTGCATTGATGTTATTTACTTCAACTACATCTATACCTGGATGATTTCTTGCTCCTAAACTAATTCCACGATCATTTCCAACAACTACTAATGGTCCTTTAGGATTTCTATATTTTCTTCCTCGTAGTTTTCCTTTACCAGATCTTACTTTACGACCATTTTTAGCTCTTAAAATATCATCCATGATACCTAAATCTTTGAATATTTCTCGAGTTTCTTTAGTTGTTTTGATTGTTTCTAATTCATCATCAACAACAAAAGGTATCTGTTCAAGATTTGCTATTTTGTGACCTCTTTTTTCAACTAATTCTTTATCAGAAGTAGCTGCGATAGCAGATCTTATAGCTAATACTCTTTCTTTTTTGTTGACTTTTTCATGATAAATTGTGTTTACCCGAGGAGGGTGTGCTTTTCTACCACCAATTGATTGTGGTACGAATGCTGCTTTTGATCCTGCTGGATGTTTTGACCCTTTTACACGAGGTACCATTGCTGCTCCTCTACCTGAACCAAAAGATTCTGCTGTTGTTCTTTTACCTGCCATTGGATCTGTTCCCCATGGTTGGATCCTTGCAGTTTGAGAAGATATTACAGCTCTTTTGATTATATCAGGTCTGTACTCCTCTTCAAATATTTGAGGGAGTTCGATTTCCTCGGTGACTTCGCCTTTTAAAGAATAAACGTTTACTTTTTCCATATTAATCACTTTTTATATTTAGACTCCCTGTCTTGAAGTTGTACTTATGTAAGAGATTTCTGGAAGTGTATTTTGTTTACTTTGTGATCTTATTCCTTTTCTTAGAACAACTAATCGTTTAGAAGGTCCTGGTAATGAACCTTTTACTAAGAAGAAATTGTTTTTCACAAGTCCATATTTAATAAATCCACCATCTGGGTTGATTTCTTCTACCTCAGATGAATCTCCTATTTTTAATATTTTTTTGTTATATTCTGTTCTTTTATGGTATCCCATTTGTCCAGCCATTGCAACTGTCCACATTGTTCTATTTGGTGTCCATGGTCCAATAGAACCTACGTGTCGTTCTTTACTACTACGTGCTGCTTTACCATATTGGATTCTTACACCGAATCTTTTAACAGGTCCTTGAACTCCTTTTCCTTTGGTGGTAGCTATTGCATCTACGTGTTCACCTGGTTGGAAAGTATCTTTAGGTTGTACTTCTTGACCAAGTACACTTACTGCATAGTCTAATTTTTCTTCTACAGATTTTCCACCTACAGCAAATTCAAGAATTTCTGGTTTTTTCTTAGGTAAGCTTGTAAGGCTTGGTTTAGTGTGAACTAGAACTCGTATATCTTCAATATCATCGATTTGTTCTTTTAATGCATCGATTTTAGATTCCACTTCTTTGGATTTAGGAAGTGATATTTTTCTTGATAACTCATCATCTAATTCTTCAGTTGCGAGTATATCAGTTAAAGTTTTAAGTCCATATGTGGTTCTGGTGTAAGCTCTAATTCCCAACACTACTAAAGGTGGTGCCTCTAATATGGTAACTGGAACTGAAAGTTCCATGTTTTCTGTTGGAGAACCTTTTCTAGAATCCAGAGCCGTCACGTGGGTCATGCCCACCTTGTATCCTGCGAATCCGAGTAGTCCAGCTTCGTCGGAGTCTGGCCAAGAACTTACACGTGGTGTTTCTCGGGCAGCTCGTTTACGAGGACTGAATGCTACCGATCCTTTTCTTGGTTGGTGATGTCTAGTCATGTTTTTTTCTCCTATATTTTAAACAAATTGTTTATTAAAATTGATTAATTAAAATCTTTATCATTTACAATAATTAAGTAATAAAGCACTATTCACTTTCCCTTATAATATTAAATAATGCCAGCGTACTAGCTAAAGCTTCTTCAGTACGTACAGTTTCAGTACCCTGTCTAGGAACAGTATTAAGTTCAAAGTCCATTTTGTGTTTACTAATTAAATGTTCCAGTCCTGAATAAGGACCTCCAAATAAAATAGCAACATGGGTACAATCATCCAAGCTGGTTTTTACCTCATCGAAAATAGTAGTTATATTTGGAGCATATTTTGATGTACCAATAACCAAATCAGGTTCCGGTGTCACCACGGTTATGCTTTCAGTGAGGCTAAGGTCAACAGCAAATGTATCGTATCCCCAATAAACATCTTCTGGTTCATCAGGTTCTAATAAGATATTTTCTTTACTAATTTTTTCAATACGAAAACTTAGTACTTTATTAACACTTAGTTTCTCCTTACATAATGCAAGGCGACCAACACCAATATCAACCATTGTTCCTTTACGAACACGTTTAACAGTAAATCCTTGTCTAAAGTCACCAACATTGGCTTCCTTATCAGGATGGTGTGGAGTTCTAAGTGGTGGAAGTATTCCGACATTTTTCAAATCCCTCGTGAGAGGAAATACTTGCTTACGCAAATATTGTGGAGTATCCATATAGTCAAGAATGGCTTTCATAAATTGCCCATCCTCTTTACTACCACTATCTGAATTGTCATTGTAAATAACAATATTATTAGCCCTAAAAAGAGCAGCATATCTTCCAATCAATCCTACTTTATACGTTCTAATCTTTAAGTCTTGAGATTCTGCCAAATAACTATTTGGCACAAATATTGATATTTTTTCCATATATAAAACTTTGTTTTAGAAACGTATTAAAGATTTAGGAAGTAATATTCTAAAAATGGAATACTATAATATATATTACTTTAAAGTCATATATAAACTTACCTACTTTATAAGTTTAAAAATAGCATAAAACAAATATTAAAAAGAGAATAACCTTATAAAAAATATAAATTTACTTATTAAGTGTTACTTGATTCTAATTATATTATATTCTGTATACTCTATTAAATTTTTTATCATATATTTTCACTTATTCTTTATAAATAATCAAATTCATTCAATTTAAATAATATATTAAAGTTAGTTTATTAATATAAAGGTGAATTAATTTGAAAACATATACAAAATTATTTAATTATTTAATTGGTTTATTTATAATGACTTTAGGAATAGCGTTTTCAATTAAGTCCAATTTAGGAGTATCTCCTGTTAGTACAATACCTTATACTATGACTGTTGTTTGGGGTATTGAAATTGGTATGGCCACAATTATCTTTCATTGTTTATTAGTTTTTCTACAAATATTACTATTAAGAAAATCATTTGAAATAAGAAATTTAATGCAAGTCCCTGTTGGAATAATATTTGGTTATTTTACTTCATTTTCCATGTATTTAATGTCTTTTATTCCTAATTCTAATAATTTAGTTATCTCATTAATTTATATGAGTATTAGTATTATTGCAATAGCATTTGGAATATTTATGTATCTCCCACCAAATTTAATTCCATTAGCAGGTGAAGGAGCAATGCAAGCCGTTAGTATTGTAACTAATAAGCCATTTCCAAAAGTTAAAGTATGTTTTGATTCAATGATGGTCATTCTTTCCTTGATAACTTGTTTAATTATGATTCATTCTTTAGGAAGTGTAGGATTAGGTACTGTTATATCAGCAGTTCTAGTTGGTACAACTTTAAAATATATAATTAAAATATTTGAACACTTTAAAGGATATAATCCTATGGTTACAAACCATCAAGATGAATAAACTTTAATCTTTTGTTTAACATTTTACTACTAACGTTAAAATTAATAATCAATATTAGATTATTTTAATTTATTATTTATTTTATATAAAATCATACAAAACAACTTAATCATTCAATATAAACCATAATATAATTTAATAAAAAAAATAAATTTTAATAGAAATATATAGTATGTTACATAGAATATTAAACGATTATAATTAATTTGAGTAATTATTAACCTAATTTTCAATAAAATTTTATGTATACATATATCCTATTAACTTATACCTATTTTTTAGAACTTAACTTTATGTTATAATAATTATCTATTTTTTAATAGTTCTATCATTAACTACCCTATTTTTATATTAGTAATCATTTAATTAAACCAATTAATCAAAAAGAAAAAATTTATATGTATTAAACCTTAAAAAATAAGATTAGTTAATTTTTTTTAAATTTAAAATAGAAAGTTAACTAAAACATTTAAATAAATAAAAATTTTAAATACATAACCAAAAGACTATATGTTTTAGAAATAAATTTAAAAAGAAATTTCTAAAATTAGGGGGTCATAATATTAGGCGTTATTTTGGAATAATTCTTCTTATTTCAGTAGCTTTTATTTCTGTAACTGCAGTAGCAGCAGCAGATAATAACATTCTAACTAATTCAACAACAAATATTACTAATAATAAACCAACAATAAACTACAATAAACTCAACAATAACAAAATTAATTCATCCAATACGAATAATATAAAAAAATCATCTATATCAACACAAGATATTAATAAAACACAACACACAACAAACTCAACCACAAATAATAAAATAAAAAATAATTACATAAAAAAAGAAAATAGTACTAATAATAATTTAAACACAAATAACACAACTAATAATAATTCAACGAACAACACCTCAAATAACAACAATACAACAACAAATAACACAACTATTGATAATAATAATTCAACAAATAACACAGATATAAATAACAATCACACAAATAAAACCAATAAAATAACTGTAAATAATACAAAACGTAATACTACTTGCCATATAACTCCAATAAAAACTCAACCAGGTAAACATATAACTATTCGTGCAGTTATCAGAAGTGTAACTGGTGAGTTTGTAAGAGAAGGTAAAGTAGCATTTAAAATAAATGGAAAAACTATAGGTATTGCAAAGGTAGTAAATGGAATAGCATTATTTGAATATGATATACCTTCTAATATGAAATATGCGATATATACAATAAATGCAGTATTCGGAAATACTAACTCTTATAATTATTGTAAGACTAATGGTACATTACTTCTAAAACAGGAAAATAATAATTCCAATAGTTCTAATGTATCTTCAGATTATAAAAAGTATTTAAAACCTTCAAAAAATTGTGAAGTTAATGATTATAGAATACAACAACTATCCAAAAAATTTACTTCCAATTATTCCTCAGACTACGAAAAAGCAGTATCAATATTTAATTATTTAAATAAAATTACATCTTATAAATATTACTCCAACACAAGATATGGTGCTGTAGGTACATTAGAACGTGGATATGGTAATTGTGTTGACATGTCACATTTACTAATAGCTGTAATGCGTGCATCAGGGTTGCCTGCTAGATATGTACATTCAACTTCTTGTACATTTAATAGTGGACTAACAGTAGGTCATGTATGGGCTGAAGTACATGTAAATGGAAAATGGTATACCTGTGATTTAACTAGTAGTAGAAATAAATTTGGATCTATAGCAAATTGGCATAGTGCTAAAAGTATAACTAGATATATTTCTTTACCATTCTAAAATTATTGATAAATGTAAATTTTATTTTTTTACTCTTTATTTTTTTTAAATAACTTCTTTTAAAAGTAAATTACTATTTTTATAAAAAAATTACCATTATATAATAACAAAATTAATACTCTATTAAATATAAGTAAAAGTAAGATTTGATTAATAGATTAAAGATAAATATATACATATAAAAGATACTTATAAATTAGAATAATATATTATATTATATATATACTTAAAACAAAATAATTTAATTTAAACATATTATAAATTTTTAATAAAATAATTTTACTATTTCTTTCAAATAATCAAAACTTCATATTATAATTTAAAAATTGATAAAGGAGGTAATTATTATTATTAGAACCGTGACTACAGATGATTATGATTCTATTTTTAATCTTGTTAAAACATCATTTTTAACTGCAGAAGTTAGTAATGGAAAAGAACAAAACTATGTATCTGAAATTAGAAATAAAGATAGTTATATAAAAGAATTAGAATTAATACTCGAAGATAATGATAAATTAATAGGACATATAATATTAACAAAAAAACAGATAACTACTGAAAATAACAATATTAAAGGATTATTACTTGGCCCAATTTGTATAAAATTAGAATATAGAAAAAAAGGTTTTGGAAGTTTATTAATTCAAGAATCTTTAAAAAAAGCTAAATTATTAGGATTTAACAGTGTTTTCCTAGTTGGAAATCCTGATTTTTACAAACATTTCGATTTTCAAAAAACTAGTAATTATAATATTTTCAATGTAAATAATATTCCTAATGAGGTAGTTTTATGCTTAGAATTAGTACCAAATACATTAAATAATATTAAAGGTACAATTGACTTTGAAGAGTAAAATTATTTTGTTGATCAAAATATATTTAATTTGTTAATCTAATTTTCTTAAGTGTTAAAAATATAATTAAAAATAGAAAAGAATATAAGAAAAAATATAAAACTTAAACAATATAAATATTAAATAGAATAAAAAAATTTATATTAAAACCAGTTAGGGGACAATTATTAAATGTTTGATAAAATATTAATAGCTAACCGTGGAGAAATTGCTATACGTGTAATGCGTGCATGTAAAGAACTTGATATTGACACTGTAGCAGTTTATTCTGATGCAGATTCAGATGGATTATTTACAAAGTATGCAAAAGAAGCAATACCATTAAATTCTTCAATATTATCTGAATCTTACTTAAACGTTGATAAGATTATTGATGCAGCATTAGAAACAGGAGCTGAAGCTATACATCCAGGATATGGATTTTTATCTGAAAGTCCAAAATTAGGAGATGCATGTGAAGAAAATGGTATTAAATTCATTGGACCAACAAAACATGCAATAGAATCCATGGGAGATAAAATCACCTCAAAAAAATTAATGGAAAAAGTAGGTGTACCTGTAGTACCCGGTGATAAAGAAGGAATTACTGATTTAGATGTAGCTAAAAAAAGAGCTAAAGAAATAGGATATCCTGTAATTATTAAATCATCTGCAGGTGGTGGTGGAATTGGTATGCGAACAGTCTATGAAGAAGATGAACTAACTCGTGCAATTGAATCTACACAGTCACTAGCAAAAGCAACATTTGGAGACGGAACTGTATATATAGAAAAATACATAGAAAGACCTAGACATATAGAATTCCAAGTATTAGCAGATGAACATGGAAATACTATTCATGTTTGTGATAGGGAATGCTCAATTCAAAGAAGACATCAAAAGTTATTAGAAGAAGCTCCTTCACCAATTATGACTGAAGAATTAAGAGAAAAAATGGGAGAATCTGCTATAAAAGCTGCTAAATCTGTTGATTATCATAGTGCAGGTACTGTTGAATTCATGTACTCTAAAGGAGAATATTATTTCCTTGAAATGAATACCAGAATACAAGTAGAACATCCAATTACTGAATCAATCACAGGAATAGATCTTGTAAAACAACAAATTAAAATAGCTAATGGTGAAAAATTAGCATATAACCAAGATGATGTTCAAATAAGAGGTCATGCAATAGAATGTCGTATCAATGCAGAAGATCCTAGAAAAGATTTCAATCCAAACCCTGGTAAAATCATAGGTTACAGATCTCCTGGAGGAATTGGTATAAGAATTGATAGTGGTGTTTACATGGGTTATACCATACCATCAATATATGATTCTATGATTTCCAAATTAATTACTACTGGTTCAAATAGAAATGAAGCTATATCTCGTATGAGAAGAGCATTATCAGAATATATTATAGTAGGAGTAAATACTACTATACCATTCCACAAAGCACTTATGAGAAACCAAAACTTTATAGATGCAAAATTACATACTGACTTTATTGAAGAAAACAAATTAGACATTAGAACTGCAGTAGACAAAGTTGTAAAACGAGATGATGAAAGATTTAGAAAATTTAAAACATCATTTTTACCAAGTAAGAAAGTTGCAGCTATTTCAACTGGTATTAACACTTACATGAATAGAATTAGAGAAGATCAAAAATAATTATGATCTTTTCAAAATTTTACTTTTTTTTAAAATATATTATATTAATAAGTTAAGATCATTTTTTAGAAAAATTACGATTTTTAAAGTAGACATTAAATTGGTTGAAATATAAAAAAATTGATAATTAATATAATAAATTTATTTAGTTAATAAAAGTGTATAAACTTGAATTCAAAATAATAATTTGATACTAAAGTAAAATTATATTATATATATAATAAATACATTAATTAATAAAAAAGATAATATAATACTATATAAAATCTTTAACTTCCCAAAAATGTTTATTATAATATAATAATAAACTTAATAAATAATAAAAAGTATATAGTTAGGTCTAAATATGATACGAAAACAGATACTAAATAATATCGAAAATGAATATGTTACAGAATCTGAATTAATAACTAAATTAAATATTTCCAGAGATAACCTTAAAAAGAATTTAGAAAAATTAGTACAAACAGGTTACAATATAAAATATGATAATGCAAATGGATATAAACTAATTAGTAGCCCAGACATTGTTGAACCATATGAAATTAAACGTGATTTAAAAACAAAATATATTGGAAATAATATACATTTCTATGATGAAGTAGAATCAACAAATACGACTGCACTTAAATTTGTAAAAGAAGGAGCACCTGATGGAACAATTATTATAGCTGAGCATCAAAAAGCTGGAAAAAGTAGAAAAAAAACAGATTGGGAATCACCAAAAGGTGGAATCTGGATGACAATGATATTACGTCCAGAAGTACAACTAGAAGATGCTGCAAAATTAACAATTGTAACAGGTGTAGCTATAGCAAAAACATTACATGATGAATTTGGAATTAATGCTGGAATTAAATGGCCTAATGACATATTAATTGGCTCAAGAAAAATTTGTGGAATATTAACTGAAGCAATAGCTGATTATGATAAATTAAATGCTGTTCTTGTAGGTATTGGAATTGATGTTAATATTGATAAAGAAGATTTCTCTGAAGATATACAAGATATTGCAACAACAGTAAAATCAGAAACAGATATGTTATTATCTAGATCAGAAATAGTTCAAACATTCTTCTTAATATTTGAAGAATTTTATGAAGAATTCAAAGAAGGCAACTTCAAAGAAATTGTTAAAGAATGGAGAAGATTATCTAGTACAACAGGTAATCGCGTAAAAGTATATAAAAATGGTAAATCCATAATCGCTGATGCTGTTGGTATTGATAATGAAGGTGCATTAATAATTGAAGATGATGATGGTAAATTAGATAAAATAGTGTCTGGAGAAGTAATAATTCAAAATGACGAATAAATTTTTATTCTATTTTCTCTTCTTTTCTTTTTAAAAAAAATAATAAAAAAAAGTTACTGTTTTTTAAATAATTTATTCATATAACACTTTGACATACTCATTATTTTTACAGACTTCTTCTAATTTTATAAATGTATTTTTAATAGATTCTACTAATTCATCCATTGTAAGTTTGTTAGAATCTTTTGCTGACCAATCAATTCTAATAGTTTTTGAAGCTCCAGGCATTCCAACAGCAGGTATTGTAACAATATTATATTCATCTAGTAAAATCATTGAATATACTGTTGCTAATATGTCACTGGATACAGTTACTTTTATTCCACGTTTTTCAATTTCTTCTTTTATTGTATCTTCTTTAAACATGAAACCTGTAGGTGTTTTCTCTGGATTTAAATTTTCATCAATGAGTTTCTGATATAATTCATCTTTTTCTTTAAAAGCTTCTTGTATACGTTCTGGTGTATATTTTTCAAATGCTTTAACCATTCCAGCAACAAGAGGAGCTTGTGCTTCTAATCCATATTGATTTACTGTTAATTTAATTTCATCAATAAGATCTTTACTTCCTGCCATTAATCCTCCACGAGGCCCTTCCATAAGTTTATCAGTACTGGTAATTGCTAAATCAGCACCTAAATCTATTGCTGTAGGTTGATCATATATTGCTCTTCTTAATCTTGCTCCAGATGCATCATCTACAAATACTTTTACATCATTATCTTTAGCTTTTTGAATAACTTGCTTAAAATCATCAACACTTATTACTTCATGATCCATGGTAGTACCAGTTATTACAACTAATGAGGTATTATCATCAATTATTGTATCATCAATAGCTGTATATTCTACATAATCAGCACCAATAAGTTTTGCAGTTCTAGGTATTGATGGATGAGCAGGTTTTTTTGGAAGGTAATGTACAATTTTTGATCCTGGTTTTACAAGTGTAATAATTGTAGCTACTATTCCAGAAGTAGTTCTATTTAATGGTAGTACTTTTTCTCCACCCATGTGTTTTGTTCCTACTTTTTGTATTCTTTCATCAAATACTGCGGGTCCTGCATATGTTTCAAGTAATGAAATATCATCTGGTGTTATATCAAATCCACCAGCTAATCCAGTTAAATCTATCAATATATCTTTAGAATTCTCTTTTATTTTATTATTTATTATTTTTAATCCTTTATCTCTTTTTTGTATTTCATTAAGTTTCATATTTATCTTATTCCTCTATATATTTCTATTTCTTAATATTTGATGATTATTCTATTCTCATTACTATTTTTGTTATTTTTTATTAAGAATATTTTGGTTATATAATTTAAAAAGTAGAATATTTTAATTTAAGGAGGTGAAAAATATAATAAAATTATTTAATCTACATCAACAGAAAATGTGTCTCTGAATAAATTTTGTACTATTTCGAGTTCTTCATCTCTAAGTCTTAATATGGTTAATTCACCATTTTCTTTGATATAATACTCAGCATCTACTATTATTCCATTTTCATTCATGTAAATATATAAACCATCAGCTAATCCAATATTATCATGTGGTGGTGTTAAAATAATTTCAAATCGGATTACAATATCGACAGATTTTACTTCTTCATATAGATATTTAGGGTCTTCTTTTTGCTTTTGTAATGCAATATCAAATTCTCGCATTCTTTTTTGTAAACTTTGATCTACCTTAGATTTAAGGGTATCTTGATTATCCATTTAATAATTCTCCTTTTTTTAATATAATAACATGAATGTTTTTATGTCATCGTTATTAATACTTTTGTTTTTTATTAGTATTCTTTTTTACTATTATTTTTTTATTTTATTAATTATTTTTATATATTGATTAATAATATTATGATTTATTAAAATAAATTAAATAAATAAATTTATTTTTACCTATTAAGTAAATTTCTTATAAATACATATATTAAGTTATATATATAATAAATTAATATCTTTTAAGAAATCATAAAAAAATTTTTTATTAATAATAAAACTTTTTTAATACGGAGTAGCTTAAATAATACTTCTTTTATTAAAATAAATTTTTAAAGTGAATATTTTTTTTAATTTTTTTGTTTTCTTATACGTAAATGGAGGTAGGTATTTGAGCGATAAAAAATCCAATAAACTAGCTGCAGGTAGTATAGTAGTTCTTTTAGGTTCTATTGTATTACGGCTAGGTGGATTCATTTATCGATTTATTTTAAGTAGACTACTATCTACAACAGGATATGGTATTGTAGGATTAACATTACCTTTTCAAAATATATTGACTATTGGAGCATCAGGTGGAGTACCACCTACAATTGCTAAGTATGTATCTCAATATGAAGCTGTTGATAATGATAAGATGGCATATCAAATTATTATTAGTGGTATGAAATTAATGGTTGTTATGGGTATATTAGCTGCAGTAATAATGTTTATGTGTGCTGAACCCATAGCTACTGCATGGCATAAACCACAAGCATTAATACCATTACAATTAGTTGCTATTATTGCACCATTTAGTGTTTTAGTAGGAGCTATGCGTGGAGTATTTCAAGGATTTTACCAGATGAAGAATATATTATTCAGTCGTATGGTAGAACAAGTTTTTACAATTATCGTAGCAATTATTCTTGTATTACTTGGATGGTATGCTGCTGGTGCTGTAATGGGTACATGTATTGGATTTATGATGGCACTAATTTATGCTTATTACATATATAAAAAAGAAGTGAAAGATGTTTATTTCACAGGAAAATATAATAAGATTTCATCCAAACAAGAACTTAGTATAATAATTCAAATATTTAAGTTCTCAATACCTGTTGTTATAACAGGTCTTGCTGAAGTATTATTATATGATATTGGTACAATCTTTATAGGATTATTCCTTGTATCATCCTTTGCAGCTTTTTATACAAATGCTAGTGCAATGGCTAGGCTACCTTTAATGTTATCAAATTCTGTATCTACCTCTGTATTGCCTGCAGCAAGTGAAGCTAACAGTCTTAATGACAGAGAGTTATTAGAATTATATATACATCAATCATATAGATACACTACAATGACAACATTACCATTTAGTTTATTTATTATGGCCTTTGCTGGACCAATATTAGGTTTATTATTTGGATCTCAATATACTGCAGGTAGTGGAGCTTTATTCATACTTACATCAGGAATGTTTTTCTTTTCATTATATTCTATATGTTCTAGTATGTGTCAAGGACTTGGAAAACCTACGGTTCCAATGATTTCATTAATCATAGGTACAATTGTTGATGCTGTATTAAGTTATTTTATCATACCTATATTTAGTATTGAAGGAGCAGCAATTGCTACAACAATAGCAGCATTTATAATAATGTGTCTTACCATATATCAATTAACACGTATATCTGGTGTTAATCCACCTGCTATGGATATTGTACGTATTACTGGTGCAAGTTTATTAATGTATATTGTAATGATATTGTTCTGGTTACTACATAATGGTTTACTTGCTATGGTATTAGGAGGAATAATTGGTGGAATGTCTTATCCATTATTCTTATTATTATTCAAAGGAGTAAAACGTGAAGATGTAGGATTTGTAAAAGGAATTATCCGAAGAACAGGTCCATTTAAGTCTATTTTAACTAAAATCGGTGTAAAATTATATAAATATACAAGATAAGAAATAATTAATATTTTCTTATCATAAATTTTTACTTTTTTTAAATTATATTATCAATAAATTTCAGGAATTGGTACTATCTATAACTTTTTTAATCAAAAAACAACTATTGCTAAAAAATATGGTTTTAAAGAAAAAAATGTCTCATCTATTCTTAATAAAAGAAAAGGTAAAAGAGGTTTTTTCTTAGAAGATTATTCATTAAATCCATATATGGGTTGTTCATTTAATTGTACATATTGTTATGTTAATGGAAGTAAATATGCTGAAAATACTAATCTTTTTTACATAAAAAGTAATGCTACTCATCTTCTTAAAACTCAACTTAAGAAAAAATATATTAATAAAGAAAGAGCCTTGATTAATATTGGATCAGCTTCAGATGCATATCAACCTATTGAAAAAGAATTATGTTTTACTGAAGATTTACTAAAAATAATTTATCAATATAAAAATCCTATTCATATAATTACTAAATCTGATTTAGTATTACGTGATATAGATATATTAAAAAAAATCAATAATTCAGCTATATTACCCGAGGATATTAAAAATATAAAGTCAAAAGTAATTGTATCATTTTCCTTTTCAACAATAAATAATAAAGCTAGTAAATTATTTGAACCAAAAGCACCCTCAATAGAAAAAAGATTAAATGCACTAGAACAATTAAATAATGAAAATATTACAACAGGTGTATCATTTATGCCTATTTTACCTTACATTGCAGATAGTAATGATACCATTAATAAAACTATATCTACATTTAAAGATTATGGTGCTAATTATGTTATCCCAGGATCACTAACTCTTTTTGGAAAGAATAGTAATAGCTCTAGATGTAAATATTTTAAAGTATTAAACGAATATTATCCAGAATATTATGAAAAAACAAGAAATCTATTTTGGAATAATAAAAATAAAGACTATTCCGATTACCCTTCATTAAAATATCAACAAGAAATTTATAAAAAAGTTTCTGATTATTGCAGAAAATATAATATTAAAAATTCAATTATCTAAAAAAAGTTATTTAAACTATTTAAAAAAAAATAAGTGATATAAAAATAATTAACATCTATTTTTCAAGAGTCATTTTTATATCTAATGCACTAGATCCTTCTTCATATACAAATACTGGATTTATATCTAATTCAAGAATATCCGGTAATTCTAATGTAAGTTTTGTTACACGTTTAAGAGTATCTTTAACTGCATCTATATCACTAGGTGCTTCTCCACGGTAACCTTTAAGTAATTTACTGATTTTTGTACTATCTATTTGATCATCAATTACTTCATCACTTATACCATTACCAAGTTTGAAACATACATCTTCAATTAAGTTAACGTATATTCCACCCATACCAAATCCTATAATTGGTCCAAATTGTGCATCACGAATCATACCAATAAGTATTTCATGTCCATGAGGCATCATTTTTTGAACTTCTACACCATCAGGTACTACATCAGGGTGTGCTTTTTTAGCATTTGCCATTATTTCATCAAATGCATCTTCAGCTTCTTCTTTGTTTAAAATGTTTACTACTACTCCACCAATATCAGTTTTGTGTAATATTTCATCTGATGCAATTTTAAGTACTACTGGGAATTGTATTTCTTCTGAAATTTGACCAGCTTCTTCTTTAGTAGTAGCAAGTTTAATTGGTGCTGCATCAATTCCATAAGCTTTAGCAACTTGATAAGCTTCACTTCCAAGTAATGCTTTTCTTCCTTTAGCTTTAGCTCCATCAATGATTTTTTGTGCTTCTTCTTTGTTAGTATCAGTTACTGAATCTATACATGATTCTTGGTCTTCTTCTTTGATAGTTGCATATCTTTCTAAACCTTTTATAACATTAACTGCGGTTTCTGGGAAAACATATGTTGGTACATTGTTATCAGCTAATAAATCATTTTCTTCTTCAAATGTTGGTCCACCCATGTTTACTACAAGAATTGGTTTATCTGTAGCTTTTCTAGCTTTAAGAATTTCTTTACCTACACCATCTGGTTGATAAGATGCTGTTGGACAAGACATAATAATTAAACTATCTACATCATCATCTTTTAATACAATGTCTAAAGTTTTTTCATATCTTTCTGGTGGAGCATCCCCTAAAACATCAATAGGGTTACTTGCACTTCCTTCATCAGGAATAACTTCTTCTAATTTTTTTGCAGTTTCTTCTTTAAATTGAACTAATTCTAATCCTAAATCTTCAATTTTATCTGCAGTTAATACTCCCCCACCACCAGCATTGGTAATTACTGCTACGTTTTTACCTTTTGGTAATTCTGTTTTTGAGAATGCTAATCCATAATCAAATAGATCTTGCATTGATCGAGCTCGTATTACTCCACAGTTTTCAAATGCTGCATCAAAAGCAAAGTCATTACCTGCTAATGATCCAGTATGTGAAGATGCTGCTTTTGCACCAGCTTGACTTGATCCAGATTTAAGAATCACTATTGGTTTTTTCTTAGTCACTTCTCTCATTACTTCAAGGAATCTGTCACCATTAGTTATTCCTTCTAAGTAACATAAAATTACTGCAGTTTCATCATCATCAGCTAGTTCTTCAATGATGTCTATTTCTGTTAGATCTCCTTTGTTCCCTAAACTTACAACTTTACTGAATCCTATTCCTGCAGCTACACTCCAATCCATAATAGCTACCATCATTGCACCACTTTGTGATACAAATGCAATATTACCTTTTTTTGGCATCATTTGACAAAATGATGAATTTAGTGGTGTATGTGTATCAATGTTACCAATACTGTTTGGTCCTAATACATTAATTCCATATTTCTCTGCAATTTCTCTCATTTCATTTTCAAGTATAATTCCTTCTCCACCAATTTCTTTAAATCCTGCTGTAAGAATTACTGCATCTTTAACGCCTTTTTCTCCACATTCTTTAAGTACTGGATTTACTATTTTTGAAGGTATACATAAAATAACTAAGTCCACATCACCTGGAACATCCGTAACTGATTTGTATGCTGGTAATCCTAAAAGTTCACCATCTGTTTTTGGATTGATAGGGTAAATTTTACCTTTGTAGCCACATGTTTTCATGTTTTGTACTACAATGTATCCAACTTTCCCCTCCTTATCTGATGCACCTATAATAGCCACTGATTTCGGATTGAATAATTCCGTAAGATCTCTCATGTTCTTTTTCTCCTTGTATTTTTTTAAAATTTTTATTTATTGAAAAAGTGTATTTATTCTAAAATAAAAAAAATACTTGGTTTTATTATATTTTTATTTTCTATTCATATCTATTCATAAATAGTTCTAATTTTAATTTAAACTTATTATTCACCTAGTAATAATTTATCATTAATTATCATGATAAATAATAATGTTTTTAGGTTATGTGTATTTTAGTTTTATAAAGTATATAAATTTTGTTACAATTTTATTTCTATTTACTTTTTAGTTAAAAAAAAAGTTGCATAACGAATATTATTCTCTAAAAAGAATACTACAAATATAATAATATTAAAAATAGAAATGTAAATACTTTTTTT
The DNA here is from genome assembly GCA_964399835.1 of uncultured Methanobacteriaceae archaeon. Classification (GTDB taxonomy): domain Archaea; phylum Methanobacteriota; class Methanobacteria; order Methanobacteriales; family Methanobacteriaceae; genus Methanosphaera. The sequence goes on from CAYNSJ010000013.1 coordinate 44,690, forward strand.
AAAGTATGATTATTCAAATTGATTTTTATTAAGTAAACTACATTAATAAATTTCAAAAAGTAAAATAAATAGATATAATTCAATTAATCAAAAATTATTTTTTGAATTATTAGTTTTAAAAAATAAATTATATCCAGTTTATTAAAAGTATATAAGTATTTAGAAAGTAAATTCAATAACAAGGGCAAATTAAGACAATGAAAAACATGAAAAAATTTTATTTTTCATGAAGATTATATAAAAATTTTTTTGCTATTATAATTAAATTCTTTCTAAGTTCTTCTTTTTCAGATGTTGTGAATGAATCAAGATATTGATCTTCTAAATTTCTTTTAAAGTTAGTCATAGTATTTACAGTATCTTTTCCTTTTTTTGTTAAAACAATTATTTTATTTTTATGATTAATATCATCATTTATACGTTTAATAAAACCATCATCTTCCAATGTATTTAATGATCTAGTTATTGTGCTTTGATTTTTCTTAAACATCTCTGCAAAATCTTTTTGTATTATTATCTCATCCCTATAACTCAATACTTCAAGAAATCTATAATTTTTAGGTGATAACCCCATAGATTTCAAACTGGATATTTCTGATAATATAAAACCTTTACTTATTATACTTATTATAAATTCTAAAGGCATTTCATCAGATCTTTCTTCAAAAAGTGAATATGGACTTTTCATCTTAATCAAACTCGTAAATATTACTATTAATAAATTTGTTTTTCTTTTTTTATTATTATTTTGATTTTATTTTATATTATATTACTAAAATGAATAACAAGAGTATTTTATTGATAATTAAGTTTAGTTAATAATTTTTTATTATAAAAATATATTTATACAAGATTTCATCAAGACAAAAAAAAAAGTAGTGTGATGAAGAATATTAAATTATTCTTCGTCTTCTTCTTCATCT
>CAYNSJ010000014.1:0-40782 GCA_964399835.1 uncultured Methanobacteriaceae archaeon
CATATAATTAATACCATTATACATATGTACCATTAAAAATATAATAATTTTATCATATTATAATATATGTAAAAACTATAATATAAATAGTATCATATATACCCTATACATTAATTATACTTAAAGATTATAATGTTCATAAAAAAATTAATATAAAAATGCAATAAAATAGAATATACTTTACAAGCATATAATAAAAATTTATAAAGAGTAATCCAAATCAAAAATAAATAACAAAATAATAAACTTTAAAAAATTTTTTTAAAAAAAGAAAAAAATGAATTTTAAATTACTTAGATATTACTATTTCATTTTTATTGTACTGGTCAAAATCATTGTATACAGCTAATAATTTTGTAATTTTTCTATTTTCAGTATAATAAGTAGCTTTACCATTTTGTACATTAACAGAACCAATATATTCATTATTAATATAATAGTCTATTAATCCATGGGTTACTAAGTTGTCATTTTCATCTTTTATTTCAGTGTTGATAATTGTGTCTTTCTCACTGATTTTGATAGAAGGAATAGATAATTTAATATTTAGTTTAGATACTTCTATTTTACTAGTAGTAGAACTTTTACAGTATTTATCACTACTAGTATATACAGATTCTATTTCAAATTCACTCTCTTTATCAAATTTCAGATAGATGATGGCTGTTCCATCAATAACAGGACTTCTTCCTAATAAGTTATCTTTTTTGTAAAATGATACATTACCCTCTGTCAACGGATTATATTTTATATCAGTAACATTAGCTTTTAATGTTATTTTGTCTGATATTTTACATTTCATATTTTTCACTTCAGTAATAGTTTTTATTCTATTACTTGATGGGTATGTATTCATATTCACCAATTCCTTATTTTATTTTGTGTCTTGTCATTTTCTTAGTCATAATCTCGTTCTTATTATTTTTTTGGTTTTAATGATATATTGTCTATTTATTATTCTTATTAAATCTTATTATCATATTAAATAGTAAAAATAGTTATTATATATTAAAAAAATGTTAAAAGTTTATTCTAAAAAAGTAAAAATAAAATAAATAAAAATTTATAAGGTTTCAGGATTATTCTCGATTTCGTCTTCGTCTTCGTCAATGATGTCTTTGTTAAAATCTTCTTCAGTATCAGTAAAATCTTCATTTGTATCAAGATCTTCTCTTAAGATTTCCTCACGGCTTGGTTCTCCGTTCATCATTCTATCAAATTCTTCTCTTTTGAGTTTGTCATGCATTTTTTCTAAATATGCATATACTGTTTTTTGTCTTGATCCATCGAGTATCATTTCCACAGCTTCTCTAGCCATTTGAATATTTTCCATTGGACCTATAAGTGATACAGTTTTTCCATAGATACTTATTTCTACATCTAACATATCATGGATAATTTGTCTTGTTCTTCCACCTTTTCCGATGATTCTTCCTTTTTGTCTAACTAGTGCTTTTTTTGATTTTCCAACATAATCTTGTAAGTTTATAATTTCAAGAATTAAGTTTTCATCATCTAAGGTTAATGCTATATCAGGATTAAATCCTCTTCCTATGGCCTTTACCATGTACCGTGCTTTCCATATTGCTAAGGGATCATCTGTTTCATCTGTTGAGCTTATACAAATGTTTCCAGTATCACTATCAATTTTTAATTCTGTTTTTGTTATAATTTCAAGTTGGTGTTTTATTTTACCGTTTTTTCCTATAGTTACTCCAACTCTATCTTTTGGTATTTTTAGATATTCAGTATTAGCCATTATTAAAGCTCCTCATATTAATCTATATATTTTCTTGTAATTGATTAGATTTATTTTGTTCATATTTTTAACAAATTTCTTATATAAAATAAAGGATCTAGTAAACTTAATTTAAATCTATTTTTTTTAATAAGAAATAGTATGCTTAAAAGTGTAATTATACTATTTACAGCTTTTCTTTTTTTTGAGTTTAATTATAAATAAGTGCATTAGAAAAAAATACTTATCTATTTTTTTGGTTGATTATAATTATTTAAATATTAATCGTTCCGAAATCATTTATTTTATTTATAAAAAGTATCTATTAAGTTATAACACTGTTTTTGTAATTATCTTTTAATTAAAATACATTAAAATTTAGTATATTATTAGATAACTTATTCTTGATAATGTTTTATACTTTATACTTTATTATAACTAATATAAATAAATATAGTATAATCTATGTAATTATTATAATAAATACTATATTATTAATTAATAATGATATTTTTTACTGTATTAAAATCCAATTTTACATTGAATTTCTTTGCATCATAAATTATATTGTTTATATCTCTTTCTAACAACTCATTACTTAAAGGATGACTGGTTAAGGTTGCTTGGGATAAGTCGATGTAATAGGGTGAACCATTGCTTATTAAAATATTGTAACGAGATAAATCACCATGAACTAAACTTGCTTCAGTATAAGATCTGTGCATAAATTCAATTATATCTTTAAATATTTCTTCTGGATTATTGATTTTAGCTTTACTTAAAGGTATAGCTGCGGTATCATCCACATCATCATCATATTTTAAATATTCCATTACTAATACATTTTCTTTAGCAATATATGGTTTAGGTACTTTTAACCCAATATTATGAAGTCTATTTAAATTTTTAAATTCTTTTTGAGTCCATTCAGATATAAGTTTACGTTTATTGTTTCCATGACCCTTAAATCTAGGATCTCCTGCTATATATTCATTGATTTTTTTAAAATCTAATGTTACTATACGGTATATTTTAACAGCTACAGGAAAGCCTTCATCGTCTATGCCTAAAAGTACATTTGCTTCTTTTCCAGTACTAATAACACCATTTAAACTGTTAATATATCCTTGTTTTGCAAGTTTATATAACACTTTTAGTGTTCTATCATCAAATACTTCACTTGATACTTGTTTATCTTCAACGCCTTTGATACGTTTAGTTTCTTCAAGTTTCCTCATTTGTTTGTCTGCTTTAATAACTTCGTTATCCAAGAATACACATCCTCCATTTAACCAATCTAATTGTATAATTTTGTTCATTTTAAAAATAAGTTATAATATTTATAAGTATAACTTTTTTATTTTAATAATTTTTTCTATACAAAATTAGATTCATTAGTTTAAAATGGTGTTTACTAGTTTATAATTAATTATATTTTTTTTCATATTTTTAAAAAGAAAAAGGATGAAAAAATTACATTTTAAGGAAACCTTTTCTTTCAAGATAGTTAGCTTCTGTACGTGTGTATCTCCAAATTACATCAGCTTTTTCATCACTTTGGAAGTCCCAAGGTTTTACAAGGACTACGTCGCCTTCTCTAATCCAAATTCGTTTTTTCATTTTTCCAGGAATACGGCAAAGTCTAACATTTTTATCGTTACATCTTACTTTAATTTTTCCGTGTCCAAGAATTTGTTCAACAACTCCAGGTATTTCACCTTTACGAGGAGATCTTACACGAATACTTTCTCCACCGGGATGATTATTATTATTTCCTTTTTTATGATGGTTATTATTTGATTTTTTCAAGTTATTTTATCCTCCGAAAATTTATATTCTTTGTCCATATTAATAGTAATCTTAAAATTTCTTAATTACCTTAAGGTACCTGATATACTTAAGGATTAGCTTAAAATTGCTTTTTTTTATAAAAAGTGTAATATTTTAGTTAATTAAATTTTTATTATATCTAATTTGATAAATAGTATATAAAAAATATTTATGGATTTAAGCTTCTATTATTATATAATATTATGAATTCATTTAGATATATAATTTATCTATATATATTTTTTAAAGTTATTTTTAAAATATCAAAAATAATATTTATTTAAAAAAAGTTATTATGGATAAAATCTATTTATCCAAGTTTATTGATTTTAATCAATGATTTTACTGGAACATTGTCCATATCGGTTATACCTTTTTTGTCAACAAGAACTGTAACAGCTAATGGTTTTGCTCCTTGAGTTTTACAAACATCAATAGCTTCACGTATTGTGTTACCACTTGTTATAACATCATCTACTATAACTACGTTTTTATGTTTAACTGTTGTAAAGTTACTACTCATAGAACCTTGGGCTGTTTCTTCTTTCATATGTTTTATTGGATGAAATACTGCAAGTTCTGCATCAAGTAAATCAGCCATTATAGTAGCAAATGGAACTCCACTAATTGTAATTCCAACAATAGCATCAATTTCACCATATTCTTCAGCAATGCTTGCTAATGCTTCTGATATGTAGTAGGTACGTGCTGAACTTGCACCAATTGTTCTCCAATTTATAGCAAAGTCATCAGGTCTACTTTTTTGTTGAGTTTTATTGACATTGGTCATTTGCATGATTAACCATTGTGTTGTATCCCTTGAAATATTTAGTTCATCAGCTATTTCACCAGTTGTTAATCCTTTATTTCTAAGCTCATATGCTTGTTTTTTAAGATTACTTTCCATGTATATACACTCTCACTAAATGATTATATTCTTTATATATTATCAAACTTATTTTATATTTATTAGTCAAGATATACTAAAGATCTTTCTTTTGAAGATTTCATAGCAGCTTGAACAATTTCTAATGCTTTGTATCCTTCACGTCCTGTAACATCAGGATCTGTGTCATTTTGTATACAATTCATAAATGATCTTAATTCTTCTTTTAGAGGCTCTTTGTTTTCTACTTTTATATCTTCTTCATTGTTTTCTGTATATAATTTTACACTTTGATTTCCGTAGTCAACACTGATTATTCCATCAATACCTGTAATATTTAATTGTCGTTTTTTATATGGTGTAAGCCAATTGGTTTCAAGTATACTGAGCATTCCATTTTCATATTTGGTCATGATCTCTGCATGGTCTTCGAATTCACAGTTTTTAAGGTTACTACCCATATTAGCATATACTGTGCTTGCTGGACTTTCAAATAAATAGTTGAATATATCAATATCATGTATAGCTAAATCTATAGCTACACCCACATCTCTTATTCTTGGTGGATATGGACCTAAACGTTTTGCATTTGCTGTTACAATTTTCCCAATTGCTCCTTCATCAAGTAATTTTTTTGCAGTTTGTACAGCTGGGTTGAAACGTTCTACATGACCTGTTGCTAATTTAACTCCCATTTCATCAGCAGCTTTTATCATTTCTCTAGCTTGTGGTAATTCGGAGGCTATTGGTTTTTCTACAAGCACATTTTTTCCTGCTTCTATAGCTCTCATCACAACGTCATGGTGGAATACTGTTGGTACACAAATGTTAACAGCTTCAATATCATCTATTTGAAGTATATTATCATAGTCAACGTATCCTACAGTATTAAATTCTTTAGACACACTATCCAATGTTCCTCGAACCATATCAGATATTGCAAGTAAATTAGCATTCTCTAATTCAGAATATATACGTACATGGTTATATCCCATTGCTCCAACACCTATGACTCCTACATTTGTCTGTTTCATAAGTTATCATCCCGTAATCTGTTAGCAATATCTATGGCTGTTTTAGTAGATTCTTCTTTTTTACAATTTTCATTAATCTCTGCTAAAAGTTCTCCATCAGGACTTAAGAGTTTGCAATGTATTTTAAGGTTACTACCTTCTACTTTTGATCGAATTCCAACTGGCCATTGACAACCTACACCTAAAGTTTCAAGTATTGTTTTTTCACAAAGAGCTTCAATTCTTGAATTATCATCGTTAAGTTTAGCAATAATATCATTATATTCTGAATCTTTATGTGTCATTATTGCTAATGCACCTTGTCCTGCTGGTGGTACAATAAATTCTTCATCAAAAATTTGTTTTACATGCTCTTGTAATCCAAGTCTATTAATCCCTGCTAGTGCCATTATTGTTGCGTCATACTGACCTTTTTCTACTTTACTAATCCGTGTATCAATATTTCCCCTGATTGGTTTAGTTTGTACATTTTTACCATGATATTTACAAAAAGCTTCTCTTCTAACACTACTGGTTCCAAGAGTTGCATTGTCTGGTAATTCATCCCATGTATAATTAGATATTAATACCTCGTTTACTGATTCACGTTTTGGTATAGCAGTTATTATTAGTTGGTCATTAAGTTCGCTAGGTAAATCTTTAAAGCTATGTACTGTAAAGTCTACATCACCATTAATTAATGCAGTATCTAATTCTTTTGTAAATATACCTTTAGCGTCAATATTATATAATTGGGAATCTTTAATTTTGTCTCCTGTTGTTTTAATAATTTTTGTTTCTATTTTTTTACCAGTTAATTCTTCTAGTGATTTTACAACAGTTTGAGTTTGAGTAGTAGCTAACTTACTTCCTCTAGTACCAACTATCAATAAATTCATGCCTCCTATTCTTCTTTGATTTCTATTTCAAGAAACTAAGTTTGATAAATAATAATTTTTAAAAAGTATTTTATTTTTTTAAATAATGAATATAGCTGTTTTGTTTTATATTCTAAAAAAATATTTTATTCATTTGAATTTTAAATTTGAAATATAAAATTAACTCTCCATTTTTTCTTAGTGAGAAATAGTAAATTATTAATTTACTCTTTATAACATATATATCTCTAAAGATTAATATAAACTTTTTATATAATTAAAAAAATAAAAATAATACAAAAAACTATGGAACTTTTAAAAGAATTAAAATTAGGGTAATATTAACAATTAGAGATAAAATTAATACTATTATTAAGAACCATATTTGTATTTGTTACGATAAATTACTTCAATAACTGTATGATTTAAGGATAATGCGTAATTTATAGCATTTTGTAGTGTATTTTTGTAAATGTATTTATGGTTGGAAATAGTATTGTATAAACTTAATCCTACTTCTCCTGCGAATATAATGTCTTGTTTTTTATTCAATGAATTAATATAGTTGATGAGTTTTGATTCATCAATTTCTTCACAAGTAATACCATAATCTCCACCAATAATTAAAATAAAGTCATTAGAATACTTTGAAAGATTGGAAACACATTTTGTTATCGAAGCAGTATTAAGGCCAGGATTAATATCTTCTAAAATAAGTTTATCTTTAATATATCTGTATGATCCACGACCAGATATAGGTAATGCCTTTTTAATGTTTTTTTCTATAGTATTGATTGGTATATTCAATAATAATGCTACATTAATAGCATATAATATATTTGTAATGTAATAATCAGTTAATGCAAAGCAACTAATATTGAATTCAATCTTTTTACATTTATCGTTGTAATGAACTTTAAATGATGTTGATTTAATGTCATAGTTTATATTAGTTGTATATATATTTGAATTAGTATCATTTAAACTTACTAAGTAAACATTATCGGATGTTTGATCTGAATAATAATTTTTGTAAGCTGTTTTATCACAGATTATCTTATTTGATGTAAAAATAGATTTTTTCGCATCTGAAGCATTAGATGTATCTTTTGCAATTGGGTAATTTTCAACAATATTTGTTAAAACACCTATATCACAATTACTAGTTATACCTAAAGAAACCTCAGATATAAAATAATCAACAGAATCTAATAAATTATTATCATTTGCTTTGTTTAATGATTGAATTATACTAGCTGGAGTTATGCTAATGTCAGTTATTAATTGAGTAGATTCTTTAAATGTATTGTAAAATAAGCCACGACTTGTAAGAATCAATCTATTTTTATTAGATAAAATATCATTTATTAAAGTAGCAGTAGTAGTTTTACCTTTAACTCCTGTTACTTCAATAATAGGAAAATTGAAGTTATTATTTTCTTTAAATCTTTTAATTAAGTATCCTGTGAATTCATGATGGGTATAATCAACATCAAAAAGGGGAGGCATATGGACTGGAGCAATAACAATTAAATTATTTCTATTTTCTTTTATAAATTCTATTGAAATATTTGTAATATTTATTTTATTTAAATGATCAATATCCTCTTTTGTTAGTTTGTTGTATGTATCATATACATAAATATCTCGTTTAGTATATTTTCTATATTCTTTAGATAATGCTATTGCTCCATGATTGCAATCAGCTATTACAATGCCTTTCATATTTTCCCTTTTTAATTTATCCATTACTTAACTTATCATTTACTCTTGAGTAAAAATTATTTCTAAATCTTACAAAATATGCTGGTTTTTCTGATTTTTTAAAGACCATTTCATCCATATAATTAACAACTTTATAAGATCTACCATCTAGAACTGCTAATGCTTTTTTTCCTTCTTTTAAAAATTTAACTTTAATAATACTGTCTGCAGGTACTATTTTTGGTCTAGTATTAAGTTTGAATGGACATATTGGGATAATTATTGCAGCATCTACTCTTGGATCCACAATAGGACCACCAGCTGACATAGAATATGCTGTTGATCCACTTGGTGTAGATATAATTAATCCATCAGCACGAACTTCATCAACTAATTCATCATCAACAGATATTCTTAAATTTAACATTTTAGCGGGTTGATTAGTCATAAGAACGATTTCATTTAATACAGTTTTCCAGTCTTCATTGTACCAAACATCTAATTGCATACGTTCTTCTATAAAGAAATCATAATTAAGTAATTTATCTAAAGATTCAAAAGTATCTTCAGCTTCAACTTCTGTTAAGAAACCTACAGTTCCCATGTTGATACTTAAAACTGGAATCTTTTTTAAAGAAAGAACACGTTGAGCATTAAGTATAGTACCATCTCCACCTATACAAATAGCGATATCAGATGATAAGTTTTCAATAGTCCTAACTAGATCAGAATATTCAGGAATTTTATCTCCTACATTCTTTTCAAGTTCTACTTCTACATTATTTTGGAGTAAATATTTAGTGATACTCTTAGTAAGCTCTATAGCATCTTCTTTATCACTACGTGATATTATTCCAATTTTCATAATTTTCACACACTTTTTCTCCTATTAATAGGTTTTTTTATTTCAATAAATCTCTTACATTATCATGTATAATTTGATTAGATGATGCAATGATGGATGTTTTTTCTTTAAGACTTAATTTATTGGTTAACTTTTTATTTTCATGATTTGTTACAATACCACCATTTTCTTTAATAATAAGTTGTGCTGCAGCAATATCTAAAATTCTTACAATTTTTCTAGCATCAATAAATGATTCATAAGTACCATCAGCAACGTAACATAATTCAACAGCAATAGAACCAATAATTCTTATTCTTCTTACAGCTTTACAAAGATCAGCAATTTGTTCAATCTTTGCACGATATATATAAGTACATATAGTGGTACTAGACATTTCAGTTATATTGGACACTTGTATTTTTTGATCATTTTTTAATGCACCATGACCTTTAACAGCTGTATAAACATCACCTGTTGGGAAATTTTTAACATAAGCTATTTCAATATCATCTAGAGTTAATTTATCTACATCTTCTTCAGGAGTTGCAGTAGCTACTGCTATTGATATTCCATAACAAGGAATCTTTTTTAATGCATTTGTTGTACCATCTAAAGGATCCATTACGATTATAGCTTCAGCAGTATCATTTCCAATTTTTATTGTTCCAATTTCTTCACTAATTAAAATTAAAGATTTTCCACTTTTTTCAATTGTTTTAATAGCAGCATTCTCAGCATATTCATCGATTTTATGTGTTGGTGTTCCATCAGCACCCATTTTTGTAATAGTATTTACTTCTGGATCTTCTTGTGCTTGTTTAACAGCATCTTCAACATTTGTAGATATTTTATATGAAAGGTCTAACCAGTATTTTGCTTCTTCAGTATTCATTCACTACACTTCAAAATTTATTCTTTTTAATTTCTAAAAAATTTTCTTATCTTTTTATGACTAAAATAATATTCTTACAGTATTATTAATTCGTATTTTTTAAATATTAGTTAATTAATATTTTATATTCTAATTCTTATATGTTTTATTTAAATATTTTTTACTATTGGTTGTGATATAAATTGAAAATAGAACTAGATATAATCATTTTTTTTAATTTAAAAAATAATTTCATATGATTAATAATTGGAAAAAAATAGTTTTATATTATTTCAAAAAGTGTAAAAACAGATAATATTAAAAAGAAATAAAAAAGGATGAAATTAGTTTAGTTAGTTTCTGATTGTATTTATTTGGCTTACTGTTATATTTAATTGTTCTGGTTTTGGTAATTTTAGTCCTAATGCTTTGTCAAGTACATCTTCAATTGTATCAAGTGGTTCAAATGTCATTTCATCTTTAACTTCTTTAGGTACATCATCTAAATCTTTTATATTTTCTCTTGGAAGTAATATTCTTTTTATTCCAGATCTATGTGCAGCTATTACTTTTTCTTTTATTCCTCCAACAGGCAATACTGCTCCTCTTAAAGATATTTCTCCAGTCATTGCAAGTTTTGAATCTACAGGTTGGCCTGTGATAAGTGATGCTATTGTTGTTAATATTGTTACTCCTGCAGATGGTCCATCTTTAGGTATGGATCCTTCAGGTACATGTATATGTATGTCTTTGTCTTTGAAATCTGTATTTTGTAATGGTAATGTTAATCTAGATTTTATTAAACTTTGAGCAATTTGTGCAGATTCTTTCATTACATCTCCAAGTTGTCCAGTTAATTTTAGTTTTTCATCTCCAGGCATCATTATTGCTTCAATATAAAGGATATCTCCTCCAACTGGTGTCCATGCAAGTCCTGTTACAACACCTGGTGGATTTTGATCTTTTACTTGTTCGTAATGAGCTTTTTCACGTCCTAATATATCATATAACATATCTTCAGTTACAATGTAGGGTGTATCTATTTTGTCAACAACTATTTTTTCTGTTGTTTTTCTTGCTATTGCTGCTATTTGTCGTTTTAATTCTCGTACACCTGCTTCACGAGTATATTTTTCAATTATCATATTTATTGCTTCAGGTGTTATTTGTAGTTGATCTTCGGTTAGTCCATGATCATCTAATACTTCTTTTATTAAGTGTTCTTTAGCAATGTGTTGTTTTTCATTGTTTGTATAACTATCTAATTCTATTATTTCTAATCTATCTTGTAATGGTTTTGGTATTCCTTGTAATGAGTTTGCTGTAGCTATGAAAAATACATCAGATAAATCATAAGGTACTTCTAGGTAATGATCTGAGAATGTATCATTTTGTTCTGGATCTAATACTTCAAGTAATGCACTTGTAGGATTTCCATTTATAGATTCTGTTAATTTATCTATTTCATCTAATACAAATACTGGATTTGTTTGTCCAGATTTTTTCATACCGTTTATGATTCTTCCAGGTAATGCTCCAAGATATGTTCTTCTATGTCCTCTTATTTCAGATTCATCTTTTACTCCACCAAGGCTTGCTCTTATATATGGTCTATTTAGTGCTGTTGCAATACTTTTACCTAAACTTGTTTTTCCAGTTCCTGGTGGTCCAAGGAATAATAATATGGATCCTTGTTTTTCATTTTTCATTTCCATTACAGTTAAATGTTGTATGATTCTATCTTTAACTTTTTTAAGTCCATAATGATCTTTATTCAATTGTTCTTTTGCTTTTTCTATATCTATTGGATGTTTTTCTTCTTTATGCCATGGTAAGTTAAGTATTGTATCAAGGTAATTTCTGATTATGTTTTCTTCTGAGTTATTTTGTCCTTGTCTTTCAAGTTTTGCTAGTTCTTCAAAGGCTACTTCTTCTACTTCTTCAGGAAGTTCTGCTTCTTCAATACGTTCCCTGTATGTTTTTTTATTTGGTGATCCTTCTTCTTGTGATAACTCTTCTTGTATTATTTTCATTTGTTCTCGGAGCATTGTTTGTTTATGAACTTCATTCATATTTTGATTTAGTTTTTTAGCTATTTCCATTTGTATTTTCATGGAATCTCTTTGTTCAATGAGTAATTTTGTTATTTCTAATGCTCTAAGTTTAATTGAATTAATTTCTAGTAATTCTTGTTTTTTATTTAAGGATACTCTTAAGTATTGGAATATTTCAGCTATTTTTTCTTGTAAATCTTTATTTTCTGTTATTTTTTGTGCGTATCCTTCTGCATTTGGTATAATACTTGTTATATCAAATATTAATTTATCTAAGTTTTTATGAATTTCATTTGCTTCTTCAGGAGTTATGTTGTCTGTTTCTGTAATAGTTTCAAATAGTGCATAATAATGTTTATCTTCTTCGATTATATCATTAACTTTTATTTTATCTTTTACATGTAATTCTAATTTATAATCGGCAGGAGTTTCTTCTAAACTATCTACTTGTAATATTGTTCCTATTGTATGAAATTCTATTTCTCCTTCTGGTGTTGGTGGTGCTAATGGTGTTACTATTACTCCTTGTTGTTCCTCATTTATTGATTTTAACATTTCTTCTGTATGTGGTTTATCTAGTCTTATTGTCATATGAGTATGTGGTAATAGTATTGTATTTGGTATCATTAACACAGGTAATTTCATTTGTTGTGTTTGTAAACTATTATTTACTAAAACTGGTGTGTTATCTGTTATTATTTCACCTTTATTTCTTAGTGATTGTGTAAATGATAAATTATCCCTATCGTTATTATTTTTATTCATGTTATCACTCCTTACATTACATATTAATTTAGTTAGATTGATTGTTTATTAATATTATATTTTTATTATACTAGTTTCTATTTTATTCTTATTTTTTTATATTTTTTTTTATTTTTCTTTCTCTTCTTTTATAAAATATTTATTCTAGTATAATATGGAATAATGAATCAATACATTCCTTGTGTTCACAGACTGTTTCAATATTTATTTTATAGTATATATTGTTACCTTTTTTATTACATTGCACAATATGTGCTGTTTTTAATATTTTTAAGTGTTGGGATGCTGCAGGTTGACTTATATTCATTTTTTTTGCAATTTCCGTAACAGTAACAGTTTTATCTTCTTTATTTGATAAGATATATACTATTTTCAGTCGATTAGGATTACTAAGAGCTTTAAAGGTTTCTTCCAATTTCTCTTCTGTATCTTTATCATTTATATTTTCCATGAATATAACTATATAAGAATATACTTATATACTTTTGCTTATAAATTTTAATAATAAAATCAAATCAAAAAATTAATGATACTAAAATAATATAATACTATACATAGATAATCATTTATAAATTAGGAGAGGCTAAGAAAATGAGGAAAATATTAATAGCAATAGATGGTTCCGAAACATCTAAAGAAATAGCTGTAGATGTAACACAAATGATAACAGAGCCTACAGAAATAAATTTAGTATTTGTAGTAGATACACCTAAATTGAGATTATTACCACAACCAGAACTTCAACAGGATCTAAAAAAAGATTTAGAAGAAGATGGACTACATTCTTTAGAAGATGTTGAAAATAAAATAAAAGAAGTTGTAACACAGGAAGTTACAGTAAATAAAATCGTAAAACAAGGAAGACCATCTGACAGGATAGCTGAAATAGTAAAAGAAAAAGAAATAGACCATATGTACTTAGGTCGATCTGGAAAAGGAAGTTTAGATCATTTACTTACAGGACATACTACCTTAGAAGTTGTAGAAAAAGTAAATATACCAATAACAATAATACCAAAAAAACCAGAATCTAAAGATTAAACATATAAAAATATAAAAGGATGACTGAATAATTTGAAAATATCATTAACAAAAGGAGCATCAGAAGGACCAACAAAATTAAATGCATTTGATAATGCTTTATTAGACGCTGAAATAGGAAATGTAAATTTGATACCCGTATCAAGTATGTTACCCCCTGATACAGAGATAGTACCAATGCCTGAATTAGATCCAGGATTAATGACTAATTGTGTATTATCTCATGAATATTCAGAAACTCCTGGAGATAAAATTACCGCAATAATAGCATGTGCACAATCTACAGATATGGGATGTGTTGTAGAATGTTCTGGAACAAATGAATCTGTAAATGATCTAGTTGAAAAAGCTCGATTTATGGCTAATTACATGTTAGAAAAACGAGATATTCCATTATTAAAATATAATGAAATAGTTCAAACACATACTGTAAAAGAAAAAGCTAGTGTTATAGCAGCGTTAGTATATCATAACCCTATACATCATTAATATTTAATGAATTAATTATTGAGTTATTGAAGGTCAAAAAGATAAATAAATTATTTTAAGTACTCTTTTATACTCATAATTACTATTTTTTTAAAAAATAATTATAAAATTTTTATCATGACTATTCTTTTGAAGTTAATTTAAAAATAGAAAATTAGATTTTAGATTAATTTAAAAAAAATACAAAGAAGTAAAATATAAGTTAAATAAATTCTTATTTTTTACCTCTCTTGTTTTATTCATTTTTTTTTATCCGAAAACATTTTTTAAAGTAATATTTAACCCTTTAAAATTTTAATTATTATTAATTATTTCCTTGCTTTGGGGAAAGATCATTTATATAGAAATAATCAATTAAAATGTTATTTTTTTGAGTTCACGATTTATTTTAATTTATATCACTAAATAATTTATCTAGTATTTTTCTACTAGCAATCGCGAGGGAGGTGCCTCTGTTAAGCATGACGTATTATTAAGACATGAAAACAATATGTCTGTGCTAAAATTATTTAATGAGTCGGTTGAATTGCCATGTAAGATTAATCTAACAGGTACATCAGTTAATGTATTATTTACCAAATTAATTTGATTCTCTAACTGTGGATTATTATAAGGTTGATCTTTTATTACTCCACTTATTAAGAGATTTACATTTTGTGTATTTACTGTAAGTTTATCTGTTATGGTTTTGTTTTTGTTATTTAAATATGGTTCCTTATTTATTGTAGCTACTGCGTTATATTTCTCAGCATTGGATAACTGAGGTGTACTGAATTCAGTAGTTGTTGTATTTGTCCTAGTTACTTCTTCTTTATTATTACTTTGTATTGAATTTAAGTAATCTGCGTTATGCTGGCTTAATTTATTATATTGATTATTATCAGCATTGTTTATATTTTGTTCTTTTTGCTGGTTATTATTTCCTGATTTTTCCATCTGCTCTGTATTATGGGATATTTTATTAATTTGATTGTTGATTTTACTATTTGTAGAGCTTGCTAAGTTATATAAGTCATTCATATACTCAGATTCATCTTGTGAATCTTCTTTTGTGTTGTGTGTGTTGTAATTTTTATCATTTGCCTTATTTTCATTAAGTGGTGTGTTGGCATTTGATTCATAATTTATACTTATTTTGTTATTATTCTCATTGTTTGCTATATTATTATCAGGGTCTGTTTGACATGAAGATCCTATGGTTGTTAGTTGTGTGTCGTCATTTCCAGAGTCTACATTAGAGTCGTCACTACTTCCTGATTCATCAGCATTGTTATAACTATTTCCTAAACTGCTATATGAAAGTGATTGACAGAATAATCCTACAGAATTATCTGATTCATTTAGATAGCAATAGTTATCGTCTGAACTACTATCATCCGTTGTATTATCTGTATATGTATAATTAACATAATCTATTGATAATGGTGTGTTGTCATTATATTCAGAAGTTATGTTAGATACTTTATTACTTACAGATGATGTTTTATTTTCAACACTAATTCTTAAAACATTATATTCGCTTGTATTATCTGTGTTTTCACTATTTAGCAATGGTGTGTTGGCATTACTTTGGTTATTTACATCAGATTCTTGATTTGTGTTTTCTGATCCTATATATTGGTTATTAATTTGTTCACTGGTATTTTTATCAGAGCCTATTGAATTATTATTTCCAAGGTCTGTGTTATAATTTGTATTGGGATCATTATTTGTTACTTCATCAATATTGTTACAAGAGATATTTTGTGTATCTTGTGTGTATTGATTATTATTTGAATTTAGTGTGTTGTAGTCAGTATTTTCTTCTTGATTTAAAGGATTTTTATTTATATTTTCTTGTGTGCTTATTGTTGTATTTCCTTGATTACTGTCTATATTTTCTGTTTGATGATCTGCCTTAGTATCATCAATGTTTTTAGTATTGGATGAATAGTTGTCATTATGTGTTTGTGATGTATCTTGTTTTACATTAGTAGTCTTTGATGTTTGGGTGTTTTGGGTATTATCTGTACTAGATTGTTGTATTTCTTGTTCAGTATAGTATGTTTGATGTTCTGTGCTTAAGGAAGCTTCTTGATTGTTATTTGTTATCTGCTGCGTGTCATTTGTATTAATAGCTGTATCAGCTGCTGATACAGCAGTTACTGCTGTTATTAAAATTAGTAACAATGCTGATATGAGAATAGCATTTCTTTTACTAATCAATTGAATTTCTCCGTGCTTATTATTCTTTTTGTTAAATTGTTGAGAGTTTAATCTCTCAACATATAAAATTTATGGTTATTATTTGATATAAAATTAATTGATTTTATTTAAAAATTGTTTTAATATATTTTAATTATATTGCATAGAATTATCATACTTTTTAATATTTTTAGGTAAATGATTAATGTATGTATAAATATTTTTGTTATATATTATTTTATGTTCAAGTTAATAATATTAAATTATTATTACAGAAAAAATAAAGATTATTAGTAAAATAAGAATGTTATCTGTAGTTTAAATTAAAAAATAAAGGTGGAGAATAAGTAAGAATGTTATTCAGTTAGTTCTTTTAATATTCTTATGAATTTTTCATTTTCAGGGTGTGTTGCTATACTTATACGTATATAATATTCATCAAGTCCTCTAAATGAAGTGCAATCACGTACAATTATTCCTTTTTCCATTAATTTCTCTGAAAGTTCTGCAGCAGTAAATCCTGTTTTTCTTATATCCATTAACAAATAGTTTGATTTAGATTTATATATATGTATATTTTTTAATTTATCAACACTTTCGTAAAGATATTCTCTTTCTGCTATACCATAATCTGTTGATTTTTTAATAAATTCTTCATCATCTATAGTTGCAAGTACTGCTTTTTGTGAAGGTACTGTTAAACTGAATACTGGTTTTATTCTACTCATTTTTTCTATAATTTCTGGACTAGATAATCCATATCCTATTCTTAATCCAGCAAGTCCCATTACTTTAGAAAATGTTCTTAATATAAATATATTATCATATTCATCTAATAAATTTACATTATTTACTTCTGAAAATTCCCAATAAGCTTCATCAACTACAACTAGTGCATCAGTACTTTCTAATATTTTTCTTATATCTTCTTGTGCTATTAATCCACCTGTTGGATTATTTGGTGTACAAAGGAATATAACTTTTGTTTTTTCATTAATTTTATTTAATACTGAATCTACATCTAATTTATTTTCGTCTATATCCCATCTAGCATAAGCTGGTTTTGCATTGTAAGTTTTAAAAGTGTATTCATAGTACATATATGTTGGTGGATGAACTATAAATTCGTCTTCAGGATCTATAAATGTTTTTGCAAGCACATCTAATATTTCATCTGCTCCATCTCCTCCAACAATTACGTGATCTTTTGTTGTATGGGAATATTTAGCTATTTTTTCCCTTATTTCTTCATGATTAGATTCAGGATATCTATTCATATCATCTAATGCATCAATCATTGCTTGTTTTGCTTTTTGTGAAGGTCCAATTGGATTTTCATTTGATCCTAACTTAATGATTTCATTTTCTGGTATGTTATATGTTTCTGCTATTTCTTGTTTGGATCTACCTGGAGTATATGTTTCAAATTCTTCTATTACTTTTCTTGAATTTACCATCCGATTTCCTCTTATTATTTATTATAATAATATTTTTGTTTTCATCATTTATGTAATTATAAACTTTGAATGTTTTAATGGATAATAGTTTTAAAAAAGTTATAATTAATTATTATTATTTAAATAATAATTATAGATTAATCGAAGATTTAATAATAGTTTATTCTAGTTGATAAGTATAATTAATAATTTTTATTATAAAAAAAGTTATATTTCAATGGTTTGAGAATATATTTTCTGATGGATTTACTAAAAAGTTAAAAAAAAATAAAATGAATTTATAATTCTTCATTATATTTTTCAAATAAATGATTTCTTTCAGTTTTCATTATAACATCATTTAAATATTCTAAATCAGCAAGAATATGTTGATATTTTAATGATAATATTCTATCTTCATCTGTAGATTTAGATAATTTTTTGATATGCTCTTCAATTTTAGTAAAATCATTTGTTACATCACTCATTTCTTTTTCATTTTTCATTACTTTGGATATATCTGAAAAGAAATCGGGAATTATATCATCTAAAATATTATCTGAGTTTTCTGTATCTAATACATATAACAGAGTTTTTGTTAAATTATCTAATGTATTAAATATTTCTTTGAATGAAGTTAAATCATTTCCAACTATATATACTGATTCTAGTGTATCTATTGCATCATGGAATGAATTATTAATTTCATATAAATTGAAATCTTTTATTTTTAGTAATTCTTTATTTTCAATCATATTTTCAATATGTTTTCCACTAAATTTTACTTTGTCTGATATTATCATTGTGAGATTATAATGCTTTTTACTTGGTAGTATACAATAGTTAGCAAATAACACAATAAATAATGCTATAAATGTTGCTAATATTTGGGTAGTAACTGTTTTAGATATGGATGCTACTGGTTTTAGTAACATAAGTCCTGAAACTAAAAAGAATACTGCTACTGGATAATCATCTTTATATACATAAAAGAGTACAAAGGATATTACAGCAATAACTGAAGCAATAACTCCTAGTTTTAAAAATATCAATACTAAAGCAATTAAGAATGTTGCAATTATAGCGAGGAATGTACTTCCTATTCTTAAAGCTACACTCTGTCCTGTGTTTCTATGATCTGGGGATAAAGTACACTGTGAAGCAATTGTAATTCCATGGCTAGCATTACCCATTATTAAATCAGCAATAAAAGATATGGTTCCTGCTACAGCAAATCTTATACTATATTTTAAGTCAACATTGTCTTTATTAAGATTATTTTTAACACTAGATACATATCCTTCTTTAATTTCTTCTAGATCTATATCATCAACAACTAACTCATCTGATAAAACTTTATTTAAGTCTATAAATAATTTTGAATATTGTTTTACTGATTTTAATAGATATTCCTGATTTGGTGTTTTATTTTCTATTTTTTCAATTCTGTAAGATAAATTTTTTTGGAAAGCAATTATATTACCTGTATTTAGTTCAAAGTCTTGATCATAACCATCTACTATTGCAAAATGAACTTTATTTAGTAATCTATAAACTTCAGCTAAAAATTTATTGAATTCTTTTTCTAAATCTTCATCTAATGAATAACGTAAGTTATCTACATTGTTATTTAATACATATATTTTTATAGCCATATTTATAAGACTATGTGTACGTTTTGTATCATCACAATCAAGGAGGATAGATGGATATTGTAAGATTTCATTAAAAGAAATATCTGGTTTATATAATTCAGCTAATATTTCTCTTTTATAAGGGTCATGTTCCATATAGTTTAATATTAATGCTGGTATTGAACCTAATAATACCATAAGTATACCTGCTAATCCGTAATATAATGATGCTAATATTGTTAATGTTGATGTAAGGTGTATGTGGGATAGCATTAAGTAACCGAAGAAGTATGTGAAAACAGAGTATAATCCCATTTTTGATACTTCAAATCCAGAGACGTGTACTATTGTAAAGACTGCGAACCAAAATATAAAGAATATCACTGCTAATATGGTATATTGTGATCCTAAAGCAGCTGTGAAAAGTGCAAATGCTGTTACAATAGAAAATATCAAGATTACTTTAATAAATTTTTTTCTAGGTAGTTCCTGTATCATTATTCCTTGTATAAATACGCTTACAAGAATAAAAAAACCGAAATGATTGGTTAATCCTAATAAATAACAAACTAGTACGTTTAAAAGGATTCCTCCAATTACTATAAATATTCGTTCCCAAGAGGGATTTACATCAAAATCATATAAATTTTTGATTCGTGTTTTTAAACTTATTTTTTCTAAAGTCATAACTAATTATCGCCTATTTAATTATTTTAAGAAAATTCTAAAAAAAATAATAAAATTAAAATAAAGTATAAATAGCATTATAATGCTTCATTATACTTATTAAATAATCTTTTTCTTTTTGATTCTAACACAATATCATTAATATACTCTAAATCAGTTAATACGTGTCTGTATTTTAATGATAATACTTTGTCTTCTGAAGATTTATTTAATTCATCTATACGATTTTCTATTAAAGTAAATTCATCGAATACATCAGTAACATCACGTTCATCTTTGATTACTTCAGTAATATGTGTGAAGAAATCAGGAATTACTTTTGATAATATGTTTTGTGATTTTTCAGAATCAATCACAAATAACACAGTATTGACTAAATTATCCAATGCTTTTGATAATTCTTTAAAAGATGTTAAATCATCTCCAACTTCATATAATGATTCAAATCTATCTATAGCTCCATCAAATAAATTATTTGTTTCATAAATTTCAAAGTTATGTAATTTAACTTCGTCTTTATTTTGAGTTATGTTTTTGATATGTTTTCCACTAAATTGTATTTTGTTTAATATTATTTCAGTAATGTTATAACTTTCCCTACTTGGTAATATACAATAGTTAGCAAATAATAGAATTATAAATGCTATGAAACTTGCTAATAACTCTTCAGTTAATGTTTCAGGTATATCTACTACCGGTTTTAAAAGAATAACTCCTGAAATTAAAAAGAACATTGCTACTGGATAATCTTCTTCATATACATAGTATAGAATAAATGCAATTATTGCTATAATTGGTGCAACTATTGCTAAATTTACATGAATTAAAAGTATAGCTACTATAAATGTTGCAAATATAGCTAAGAATGTACTTATAATTCTTAAAACTACACCTTGTGCTGTACTTCTATGGTCTGGAGATAATGTAAACTCGGAAGTTGTAGTGACTTCAAATTCAAAATTACCTATTAATAAATCTGCTATGAAAGATATTACACCTGCTATTGCAAATCTTATACCATATTTTAAGTCAACATTGTCTTTATTAAGATTATTTTTGATATTATTGACATATCCTTCTTTCATTTCATCTAAATCTATATCGTTAACAATTAAATCATTTGATAATACTTTATTTAAATTATTAAAGATGGTATTATATTGACTAACAGATTTTAATAGAAATGCTTGATTTGATGTTTTATTTTCTATTTTTTCAATTTTGTCAGATAACTCTTTTTGAATATTATCTATATTTTCTGTATTTACTTGAAGATTGTCATCTGTTCCGTTTGATATTGCATCTTCAACATCACATAATAATTTATTTATTTCGTCTAAAAATCCATCAAATTCTTCTTTTAAATCATTATCTAATGAATAACGTAAATTTTCTATATTATTATTTAATACATATATTTTTATAGCTATGTTGATGAGACTACGTGTACGTGTTGTATCATCTGATTCTAATATTGCTGATTGGTTTTCTATTATTTCATTAAATGTTATATTTGGTTTAAATAGTTCAGCTATAAGTTCTCTTTTGTATGGATCATTTTTTATATAATTTACTAAAAGTGCAGGTATGGATCCGATTAATACCATTATTATACCAGCTAAAGCATAGTATAATGCTGCAATCATAGTTAAAGTTGCACCAGGATGAATTTCGGATAACATTACAAAACCAAAGAAGTATATGAATACTGAATGTAATCCTACTTTTGATACTTCAAATCCAGAGATGTGTACTATTGTAAAGACTGCAAACCATAATATGAAGAATATTACCGCTAATATTGTATATTGTGATCCTAACGTTGCTGTGAAAAGTGCTAATGCTGTTACTACTGCATATATCAATATTATTTTAAAGAATTTTTTTCTTGGTAATTCTTCTATCATTACTCCCTGTATAAATACGCTTACTAAAAGAACAAGATCAAATTGTTCATATAATCCTAGTAAATAACAGACTAGTAAATTTAATAAAATTCCTGCAGTTACAATAAATATTCTATCCCATTCAGGATTTAAATCAAAATCGTATAAACTTTTTATTCGTGTTTTTAAACTTATTTTTTCTAATGTCATAACTAAAGTATCACTCTTTTTTATTTTTAAATTATAGACTTGTCTTAAAATTAGTTGTATTGAAAAATAAAATATCATATCTTTTTATATCGAATATGATGTAATTATCTGCTTTTTATTTATTTCAGCTTAATTATAATCCTTTTTATTTAGTTCTATAGTTATATTTGGTTATTTATCGTTTTTAATTAATAAACTTAAATAAAATATAATAATATTAACATTTATTATTCTTTATAAGCATTACTATTGTTTGTTAGGTTTATATTTGTAAATGAAATGTTTACATTATATACTAAATAATTGAACATCATATAAGATTATTGCAATTTTTTTTAAATATGTTTTATATGCAATAATTTTAATTTATTTTGTATTTTTTTAATTTAGAATTTTTTTTTCTTAAATTATTTTCTTAATATTTCTAAAAATAGATTAATTTAGTAGGTGTTTAGGTTATAGGGTGGTTATTTTAAGAGGTTTCTAAATATTGTTATTTTGTTGATTTAATTTAGTCCTCTTAATCGATATTTATTAAATTAATATATTGCTGTTTTTTTATTTTTATTTTTCTTATTTCTCTTTTTTTAGGTATTGACAGCTTTTACTTATTTATTTAATTAATCTTCTTGTGAAAGTTTAACATATTCATTAGCATTTTCAGTTAAACTATCTATTTCTTCTTCTGTTAATTTTCTTACAGCTTTAGCAGGCATTCCTATAATTAATGATCCTTCTGGAAATGTTTTATTTTCAGTTACTAATGCTCCTGCTCCAATAAGACAATTTTTTTGGATATGTGCTCCATTTAATACGGTTGCACCCATTCCAACTATAACATTGTCATCAATAGTACATCCATGTAATATTGCATTATGTCCTACAGATACTTTTTTTCCAACTTTTACAGGATAATCTTTACTTACATGAACTACACAATTATCTTGAATATTGGAATTATCATCTATAGATATAGGTTCTATATCACCTCTTACTACAGCATTATACCATATTGATACGTTATTTCCTAAAGTTACATCGCCTATGACATGTGCTCCAGGTAATATTTTATTATTTTTATCATTTTCCATTCTTTTTACTTCCTATATTTTGTAATTTGTATATTTTTGATATTATTTTTAATATATTATTGTTAATTTAAACTATATATATTGTACTAATTTATGTTTAGTTTTATATTCATAAAACTTATTTTTATTAATTTTACTTTTGAAAAGTTATTATGCATATATCTTATTTATTTTAAAATACATAAAATAAATTAATTGAAAACTAATAATATGTGATAAATATGAATATACAACCTACCTATTCTTCTTTGGATTATCCTGGGAAAATGTCTTTAGTATTATTTACACCTGGTTGTGATCTTAGATGTAAATATTGTCATAATCCTCAATTATTAAAACAAACAGAATTAAGTAAATTAGATCTTATGGAGATTCAGGATGAACTTGATGAAAATGTTGATTTTATTGATGGTATAGTTTTAAGTGGTGGTGAACCGTTATTACATCTTGATGAAATGAAACTTTTTATCAAAAAAGCCAAAGAAGAAAACTTATTAATTAAACTTGATACTAATGGTTTGCATCCTGATAAATTAGAAGAGATAATTGATGATTTAGATTATATTGCAATGGATATAAAAGCTCCATTAGATAAATATTATAAGATAAGTGATGTATATCCTAAAAATACAAGAGATTGTATAGAAAAAACAATGAAACTTGCAAAAGATCATGGTGTATTTTTAGAATGTCGTACAACATTTGTTCCTAATTTACTTGAAAAAGAGGATATTCACATATTATTAAACGAAATAACTTGTGATATGTATACATTACAACAATTTAGAAATAGAGTAACTTTAAATCCAGAGTTAGCTTCATTTGAAGAACCAAACCCTGAAGAATTATTAGATATATTAATGACCTCAAATACTAAAATACCTGAATTACATCTTAAAACCAATCAATTCGGAAACCAAACTATTAGAAAAGGAGAATAAAAGAGCCTATGCCAATATTATTACTGGGAAATAAAGATATAGACTTGATAACTGGAAAACGAAATATAACAATAAGAAAATTATGGAAAACACCATTATATCCGGGAGATAGACTATATTGTTATTGGAATATTTTATCAAAGGAACGCGAAAAGCTTTTTGAGGCTGAAGCAATTCATGTTAATTTACTTACTTTTGAGGAAGTAATACATGATTATACACTAGCTAAAGAATTAGGATATAAAAATTCCAAGGAACTTGAAAAGGATCTAAGAAAATCTTATCCAAACAATACTAAAAATAATGATGAATTTCAAATTATAGAATTTCGTAAATTACCTGTATCACAATGGGAAGGACCAGTAATAGATCAAAAGAATATGATTATAAAAAAGGCAGATATCCTATTTGATATGGGGAAATATGATCAATCTGCAATATGTTATAAAGCAGCATTAGATTGTGATAATAATGATGTATATTTATTAAATCGTATTGGTGATAATTTATCTAGATTAGGTCATTTTAATGAAGCATTACAACATTATATGAAAGCTATAGAAAAAGATCCAAATAATGAATATATATACAATAACATAGCAATAGCTTTAATAAATAAGAATGATCCCGTTAAAGCTTTAAAAGCTAATACAGAAGCATTAAAGATTAATTCTCAAAATACTACGGTTTTATATTGGAGAGGATTAATTTATGAAATGTTACAAGAATATACTAAATCATTAAAATTTTTTGATTATATCTTAAAAATAGATGATACAAATCCTGATGTTTGGAATGAACGTGGAACTATATTAAATATGCTTGGTGAATCTGAAGAAGCATTGAAATCATATGATAAATCATTGGAATTATGTTTGGATGATGAAGAAAATCCAAATACATGGGCAAGTAAAGCAAATACTCTCATGGATTTACAAAGATATGATGAGGCTGTAGACTGTTATGATAAAGCATTAAAATTAGATGGTTCTAATACAATAATTCTTAATAATAAAGGTGTTGCATTAATGGAATTAGATGAATTTAATAAAGCAAGAGACTGTTTTAAAAAAGTATTAATATTTGATCCAGATAATCCTGATGCACAAATATTATATGATGTATGCTTAGAAAATTTATAGTTAAACTTTTATTATCTTTATTTTATGTAAAAAAAATAATTGTAAGGTAAATTTAATTCAAAAATTAAATTATCATTACCTTATTTTGCTGTTGTTGGTTCTCCTTTTTTAGCCCAAATTACTACTCTGTTAGTTATAGGTTGAGCTACAACGTTCCAAATTAACATTATTGTCCAATGGACTAATATCATGATAACAACGTCCATAGTTGGTACAGTACCTAAGAATGCTCCTCCAATAAATACAGAATTATCTACAATCTCACTTATTGCGAGTACTCCTAAAGATTTTCTTCTTATTTCACTTTCAGAGTTAGATGATTCTACAACCATTGTTGTTAATCTTGCATTTATGAAGTTACCTGCAAGGTAAGATACAAATGATGCAAGTAATATTCTTGGTGTTTGAGTAAATATGTATGCAAAACTTTCTTGTCCTGTCCAAAATGGTGCAGCTGGCAAGACTAATGCTACAGAACTTACTATAACAAATAGTATATTGGCTAAAAGTCCTAATATAACAGTTCTCTGTGCTGTTGATTCACCATAAACCTCTGTAATTACATTTGTTAAAATGTATACTAATGGGTATATGATTACTCCACAGGGTACAGTTAAATTCCAAAATCCTAGATTTAATATTTTAACAGTAACAATATTTGTAATGATAAAAGTTGCACAAAAAATAGCTATAAATATTATTTTTTTATCCATATAATCTATACTCGTATCGATAATTACACCTCCTTTTTCTTATAATTATAAAAAACTATTTCTATCAATAATTCTTTGTAGTACATATATAGATATTATAACTATTATATTTATGGAATATGGATTTATGTATGATAATTTTTAATATTAAAATAATAAAATAACTGAAAGGTTTCTTTAATCATTATCTACTATTCTTTATTTATAGAACGGTTTGTCTAATTTTTGAAATGGATATAATTGGGGTTTAAAAAGTTTTTGTTATTATTTATTCGATTTCAAATAGTTCGGAGAGAACACTTTTTTTATTAGTTTTTGTTAATTTAGGAATATGTCCTATCTTTCCAAGTACTTCCTCACTTATAACAATTACTCCATCATAATATTCTTTATATTCTTCAGCATGAGCTAATGCGTTATGAACTATGTCTTCATTGGAATTACCATTTCCATAATTCCCAATACTTGTAGCTAAACTATCGGCTATACTACTATTTTTTGCAAATACTATTGCTGCATCTGTTTTTCCAAAGCTTTTTGAATGACCAACAGTTCCTGAAGAAGTACATACTCCATAATTGTATGGTTTTGGTTTTAGTTTAAATCCAATTTTTCCAGTCAATTTACTTTTACCTGCATATACTCCCAATACTACTTTTTTATTTGTTTTTAATGCAATATCTCCACCATTTTCTATTATAGTATATTTTGTATCATATTTTTCAAGATAATTTAAGCATATTTGACTTATAGCTCCAGCTACAGAAGACATAGGTCCTGTATCTGATATTATGGCTGCACGGGTCATAATTTCTAAAATTTCTTCGGAGTTTATTTCTTCTATTGGATCAAATCCTATAAAATGGGGGTTATTTCTTATTTCATCCTTAATTATCTGTCTTTGCTTTTTTATTATTGGTTTAATATCATGTTCTATTATATCAGTTTTTAATAGGATATGAGTTGATTCTATGTCTATACGTTCTTGATTTATTTCCATTTTTTATCATTTCCTAGAAAATTAAGTTCTACTAAATTATAATTATTAATTTACTTCATATTTTTACTGTAATATTTTCTTATATAAAATTATATTATTTATAGATTACAAATATATTTAACATATACAACTTTGTTGTTTATTTTATTAATTAATATAAAAAGGGTAAACAATATATTTAATTTATATAATAATCTGAGGCCGGATAGAAAATGATGCCAAAACCAAATAATTCTGGTAAATCACAGAATGATAAAAACTTAGAGGATATAACTACCGTTAAAGGTGAAAAAGTATTATATTCTGCTAAACCGAACGTGTTATTGTACTGTGATAATTTCATCTTTAAAGTTGTAATATTAGTACTTTTAATATTATTATTCCAGCCTATATTATCTGTAGTTTATTCACTTCAATCAACTCTTTTAATTAATTTTCAGATGGATTTAAGTAATTTAACATTTATAGCAGAAATGGTTATAATATTCATTATTTTAATTATCATAGCTAAACTGTTAATTGATGTCATAGAATGGAATCATGCTAAATATGTTCTTACTAATCGTCGTGTGATAATTCAAAGAGGATTATTTAACAAAGAAAAAATATCTATGCCGTATCAAAAAGTACAGGATTTAGATGTTAGAAGAAGTTGGTTAGAAAGAATTTTACAAGCTGGAGATATAATAATCTATGGTGGACATGAAAATTCAGAAACTGTGTTAGATAATATACCTAATCCAAAAAAAGTTGAAAATATTATAATGGATCAAGTAAATAGTTTACATTACAATAACGAATCTAATCAGAATCAAGAGTACAATAATAACAGAGGTTATAATCAGAATCAAGGATATCAAGATTATAATCAGAATCAAGAGTACAATAATAACAGAGGTTATAATCAGAATCAAGGATATCAAGATTATAGTCAAAATCAAGAGTACAATAATAACAGAGGTTATAAACAAAATTCTAGATATAATAATCAAGTTCATGATCAATATCAAGACTATGATGATCAGAATTATGATCAAAATCAAGATTATAATGATCAAAGTTATGATCAAGATCAAGAATATCAAGATTATAGTCAGAATCAAGGATATAATAAAAATAAAAAATCCTCATTTATAGGATATAAAAATA
The DNA here is from genome assembly GCA_964399835.1 of uncultured Methanobacteriaceae archaeon. Classification (GTDB taxonomy): domain Archaea; phylum Methanobacteriota; class Methanobacteria; order Methanobacteriales; family Methanobacteriaceae; genus Methanosphaera. The sequence goes on from CAYNSJ010000014.1 coordinate 28,190, forward strand.
AATGGAAAAATAATAGTGGAAAATATCATAAAACTAAAGATATGGATAAAGAAACAGTTATTCAAAGACATCAACAGCAATTCAAAAAATATAAAAAAGAATAAACTTTAATATTCTTTTACTCTATTATTTTTTTAGTCAAGTAATTACAATACGATTTTTCTAATTTAACTTATTATTATAAAATTAAATATAATTTTTATAACAGTTTTATCTAAAATTTAAATTTTTAAAAAAAGAATGGATGTACATCAATGACAAATCATGATATAATAGTAGTGGGATCAGGACCTATAGGTTCTACATATGCATACAAGATGGCAAAATTAGGCTATGATGTGGCAGTTTATGATAAAAAAAAGGTAATAGGTCAACCATTGCAATGTGCAGGACTTGTATCAACAAATATAAATAAAGTTGAAGATGTACCCAACAAGTATATAAAAAATAAAATAAAAGGAGCCTATTTGACTTCTCCAGATAATACAACAATAAATGTTAAAAAAGAAGGTAATGCTGCGTATGTTCTTGATAGGGTAAATTATGATCAGTATTTATCTCAAAGAGCAGAAAATGAAGGAGCACAAATAAATCTAAACAGTAAAGTCACAGATATAAATACAAAAATACCATCAATAACAGTTAACAATGAAACAATAACTTCAAATTTACTTGTTGTAGCAAATGGTCCTACTTCTCCTTTAATTAAAAAAATTAATCCCGATATAGAAAATAATTATTTTACAGCTATACAGTATACTGTGAAAACTGATGATATAAATACAGATTATGTGAATTTAGATGTCAATGCAGATATTTTACCTGGATTTATTTGGTCAATACCTGTTTCAGAAACTAGATTAAGAATTGGTTTGTTTACTCCAGGTTCTTTTGATAAAGCAAATAAATTATTACAATCTAAAATAAAACAACAAAATTTCACCATAATAAAAAAACATTATGGAAAGATACCATATTATAACTCTAATAAAAATATATATAAAGACAATACTATTTTATTAGGAGATGCTGCTTCACAAGTAAAACCAACTACTGGTGGAGGATTAATAGTAGGTTTTAATTGTACAGATATGGCTGTTGAATGTACAAATAAAATGTTAGAATATGATAATAATAAATATTTAAAAGAATATCTAAAACAATATCGTAAAACATACAAAAATGAATTTAAAACTCAACAGACAGTACAAAATATATTAAAAAGTCTTACTGAAGATGATATGAACTACATGTTTAAAGAACTTAAAGAATGTCATGTAGATACAATAATATCTGAATATGGTGATATGGATACGCAAACACCATTAATAAAAGAACTTATTAAAACAGGTGTTTTATTTAAATTACTACCTAAAATTGGAACTAGGAGCTTAAAAAACATATGGAAATAACTGCAATATTATCACAAGAAAATGAAACACTGCCTAAAGCAGAGTTAGAAGCAAGATTACAAACTTTAGAAATACCTTATGATATTCATGAAGAATATTTAGGATTAATACAACTTGAAGTTGATGCTACAGAAGAACAAGTTATTGAGCTTGGAAACCATTTATCATACACTCAAGAAATAATAAAAACTCTAAATAAAACATCTCCTGAAAAATTAAATGAAGCTTATAAAGAAATAAATTGGGTTGATGTTCTTGATGATTCATATAAAGTTCGTGTTAAAAAAATGAATCAAGGTAGTGTACATAGAGATATTACAGAAAGAGAAATTGGGGGATATATAAAACAACAAACTAATTTACCAGTATCCTTAAATAATCCTGTATATACCGTTAGAATAGTATATACAGATCCTTCTCAGACAACAAATGAACATAAAGAAGTCTCAACTGTTAAGTATAATAGGATAATGATTGGAATATCACTTGTAAAACTAAATAAAAAACATTTCTTTGAAAATAAACCACATAAACGACCCTATTTCCATCCAGGTTCAATGAGTCCAAAATTAGCTTTATGTATGGTAAATTTAGCTCATACACATAAAGGAGATACTGTATGGGATCCTTTCTGTGGAACTGGAGGAATATTGATAGAAGCTGGATTATTGGGTACAAGAGTAATAGGATCTGACATTGAAAGAGATATGGCTAATGGTACAAAACTTAATTTAGAACATGAAAATTTAACAGATTACTTGGTAGAACAAGTTGATGCAAGAAACATGAAATTTTATGAGAAAGTTGATGCTGTAGCAATGGATCCACCATATGGAATATCAACAACCATGGGTGGAGAAGATACAAAAGAATTATATCATGGATCATTAGTAGCAATATCTGAAAAATTAAAAAAAGATGGTAGAATATGTATGGCAAGTCCTCATTATATTGATATGTATGAAGTAATTGAAGGCACAGATCTCGAAATTCTACAACAACATAGTATTAGAATGCATAAAAGTTTAACAAGAATAATAACTGTACTTAAACATAAAAATCTAAATTAAATAAATAAAGGAGGAATATACTTGAATAGTAATATAAAAATATTTGATACTACATTACGGGATGGAGAACAGACTCCTGGTGTATTGATAACATCTGATGAAAAGTTAAAAATAGCATTACAACTAGATGAATTAGGTGTTAATGTAATTGAAGCAGGATCAGCTATAACATCTAAAGGGGAACAAAAAAGTATTAAAAATATTACCGAAAATAATTTAAATGCTGAAATATCAAGCTTTGCAAGACCAGTACAAGTGGATATAGATACAGCTATTGATTGTGGAGTTGATAGTATACATTTAGTGATACCTTCATCAGATTTACATATTCAGTATAAACTTCGAAAAACACGGGAACAAGTAGAAGAAATGGCTGTAACTGCAACAGAATATGCAGTTGATCATGGATTACTTGTGGAATTATCAACAGAAGATGCAACAAGAACTAAACTTGAAGATCTAAATCATTTATATAATTTATGTATAGATGCTGGAGCAAAAAGAATTTGTGCATGTGATACTGTAGGATTATTAACACCTGAACGATCTTATGACTTTTACAAGGAATTATCTAAGTTAGGAGTACCTGTAAGTACACATTGTCATAATGACTTTGGAATGGCAGTAGCAAATACTATAGCAGGATTAAATGGTGGAGCTAAACAAGCACATGTAACAATAAATGGAATAGGTGAAAGAGCAGGAAATGCATCCTGTGAAGAAGTAATAATGGCATTAGAATCATTATACAATATGAAAACAGGAATAAAAACAGAACTATTCTATCCAACATCACAATTAGTTGAAAGAATCACCGGTGTAGAATTACAATCAAACAAAGCAATAGTAGGAGAAAATGCATTTGCCCATGAATCTGGAATACATGCTGATGGAGTAATGAAGAAAGCAGAAACATATGAACCAATAAAACCAGAAATAGTAGGACACAGAAGACGATTCATATTAGGAAAACATGTTGGAAAGCATATAATAGCTGAAAAAATAAAAGAAACAGGAACAGAAGTAACTGATGATGAATTAAATAGAATATTTAAACGAATAAAAGCATTATCTGATATGGGAAAAACAGTAACTGATGTAGATTTACAAGCAATAACTGATGATGTACTTCATATAAATCCAAAAGATTCACTAACCTTAGAAGAGTATACAACAGTATCTGGAAATAGAGTAACACCAACAGCTTCTGTAAAAGTTAAATTAAATACTACTGATAAAATAGAAGCAGGTATAGGTGTAGGACCAGTAGATGCAGCAATAGAAGCAATTAAAAAAAGTATAAAAGATGTTGCGGATATAACATTAGAAGAATATCATGTAGATGCAATAACTGGTGGAACTGATGCACTAATTGATGTAGTTGTAAAACTAAAACATAATGATAAAATTATAACTTCTCGTGGAACAGGACCCGATATTGTAATGGTAAGTTTAGAAGCATATATTAAAGGAGTAAATAAAATATTAACAGATGAAAATAAAGAAAAGAGGATTCAATAAATGCAAGATCAACAACAAGAATTATTGAAAAGATATTCAATCATAACTCATTCTTATATTGATAATGATATTGAAGATATTCCAAAGCTTTTAAAACAAATAAATAAGATAACTAAAGAAAAAGAAGGTTCCCTAATACAATTATTAAATACAGATAATATTTGTGGAAAAAAACATTTAAATCAAGCAATATCACAAGCAATAAAAGCATTTGATGAGGAACAAAACTTCGCAAATGATAAAGGATTAGAAATATGTGTAAGACTATCTGCACAAAAACAAATAACTGAAGCATTGAATATATTAGGAATAAAACCAAATGGAAATATAACTGTAGTATACATTGATACAACATCAAAACAAATTGAAAAAACAGAACAATTACTTGGAAAAAAAGATGATGAACTCCTTGAAACATATGACATAAATTCAATTAAAAAAATATATTCTATATCCAATGATGAGTTAAAATTATATTCAATAATTGATTGTATCAATGAAAAAATTGCAATGTTGACTCTTAAAAATTAACCACCAAAAAATATTTTTTTTCTTTTTCTTTTTATACAATGTTTAACTATGCTGTTTAGAATATAGGTGCTGAGATTATAAATTACTGCTAAATGGTATACATTGTAATAAAATAATTAATATAAAATAAAAATAGTTCTATCAATTAAGATATTGTTTAGAATATAGGTAAAATCATTAAACAATAAACATGGTAAATTCAAAAACTAAGGGAAATATCATGGTACTGTTTAGAAAATAAGAAAAAATACTGAACAAAATTAAATGTTTTAATTCTTACATTTAAGGTTATTATTATAACTATTTAATTATTTCCTACAGTTTTCTGACGAGCAAATATATAGTATACTAAAATAAAATTACTAAATATATTACAATAATTAAGAGGAATTAAAAATGACAAATGTAGTAACTTTAATTACAAGTCCACGTAAAGATGGATGTGAAGCAAAAATAACAGAAAAAATAACCGAAGGAATAGAAGAAAATGATGGGGATAATGAAGTATTATTCTTAAATGATTATATTTTAGATCCATGCCAAGCATGTAATACATGTCGTGATGGTCCAGGATGTGTCCAGGATGATGATTTTGAAGAAATAACTGAAATAATAAGAGAAGCTGATGTATTTATATTCTTAGCACCAATTTTTTTCAGTGGAATATCTGGTCAATCAAAAATGTTTTTAGATAGATTTTATGCAATAGGAATGCATCCTGAAAAAGCATTTGATTCTAAAAAAACAGAATTAATATTCACATATTCAAGTAAACAAGGAGACTATGAAGAGTATTGTAAAACATTAGATAAACCATTTGTATCAGTAAACCTTGATGTAGATGAAATATGGGATGTTGGAGAATTATTACTACCTGATATGATAACAGCAGAAGTATTAGAAAAAGCAAAGGAAATGGGAAAAAGCTTATAATTTTTGAATCCTATTTTTTTTATTCAATTTAAAAAAGAGATTTTATAATAAGAGTTTAATTACGTCTAATTAACACTAAAAAAAAGATAGATGGAGTTTAACTTCTTGTTGCTCCATCTACTGATAAAATCTCACCAGTCACATAACTAGCTAAATCACTAGCTAAAAATAAAAATGCATTTGCAATATCCTCTGGTTCAGCCATTCTACCTAAAGGAATTGTTGCAATTAATGGCTTAATTACTTCATCAGGAAGTTCTTTTACCATATCTGTATTTACAACACCAGGTGCAACAGCATTTACTCGGATATTATCTTTACCTAATTCTCTTGCAAGAGATTTGGTTAATCCATTTACAGCAAATTTAGATGCAGGATAACCACATCCGGAAGATTGACCATATAACGATACCATTGAACTGGTATTCAATATAACTCCGCCGCCTTGTTTTTTCATAATTGGGGCTACTAATTTAATACATCTGAATACTGCATTAACATTTAAATTCATTATTTTTTCAAAATCTTCTTCTTTATAATCATATATGGATTCTCTAGCAGATATTCCAGCGTTATTTACTAATATGTCAATAGTACCATACTCAGATACAATTGAGTCGAAAGTTGATTTAAGTTCTGTAATATCATTTAAATTAGGATAAAATCCATAAACATTATATTCTGAATCTATTTCTTTTAATTCATTTATTGCTTTATTAACTGATTCTTTTCTTGAACCAAAAAGAATAACTGTACATTTATTTTCTAAGAATTTTTTTACAATAGCAAGACCTATGCCACGTGTTCCACCAGTGACAACTGCTATCTTATCTTTTAACATTGTAAATTCTCCGAGAGTATAAACTATAATAGTTTATTATATTTATGGTATTAAGATAAATAAATAGTATATCTATATTTTTAATATTATTTTGTATTTTTTCATATTTTTATATTATACAAAATTATTTTTAGTCTTTAAGAACAATATTTATATAAAAAGGGGATTATTTATGAGTTTGAATATAGATGGACAATTAATAACTAATGAAATATTAGGTAATAAAAATAAGGAAGTTGTGATGGATGCATTTATATATGGTATTCAGGAACATGTTAATATTGAAGGTTTAGAATATCAGGAAAATCCAGAAGAATATCTTATGGAGAGTTTTAAAGAAAATTGTGTATATTACAGAATAATACCTCGAGTTTTATTTGAATATTCTCTTATTGCACAGACATTAGAAGTGAATATAAAACTTGTTGATACGTGTTATATCCAAAGTATCAATGATCAAATAAGTAATTTTAATAAAAAAGATTATTTAAAAGATATGTTTGAGAATGAAGTTGAAGAGGAAATATTATTACTTAAACCATGGATAATAATCAAAGGTAAGTTAGAAAAAAAATTATTTATTTTAAATAAAAATAGGGAATATTTGGAGAATTTATTTACAAAATTTAAAAATGGTGAAATACAAAGGGAAGATGGTACTTATATAGAGCCAGATTTCACAGAAGTAGAAGAAGAAATTAGTAATCAATATTTAGAACGTATTCATGAACATTTTAATGAATGATTTTATATTAAATTTAAGAAAAGAATAAAAAAATTATTTTATTATAAGTAAAAATTATCCGTCAGTTTCTAATTCTTTTATAGACTCAATTATAATTTCACTTATTTCATCCATATTTTCTTTTGTAAGACTATTTGGATTTAAATTTTTTGTTTCAATACATACACAGGGTTTTTTTATTCTATTATAATTAGGACCTGTTGTTATAATACTCTTATTATTGTTTATAGTTATTTTTTCTCGTATTTTAAATGATAACTTTTTTGCTTTGCTTTTACTTGGTGTTTTTATGATAGTGTTAATTCCTTGTTCTTTGGGATGTATAATTGTGTAATTTTTATCATTTTTTAATAGGTTATTCATGTTTTCTTTAAGATACATATTAATATTTATATGGGTTTCATAGATCTTTGATGAATTATTTATCTCTGAAGCAATTCCTGCACAAGTTATATTGTCTGCTTTAAATGATTTTATAAGATGATTATTAAGATTAATCATATCAGTATTTAGATTTATAAATCCACCATTTTCAACATTAACAATTTTAGGACTTCCTGTTGATGAAATAATAATATCATAATCATTTAAATTAGTGAATAAATCACTACCTATTGATCCAGAGATATCTATAATTAATATAATATTTTGTTTTTTACATATTTCATATATTTTATGAATTGGTTGTAATGCAGTATATCCAGCAAGACTTGTAAGATATAATGATTTAATTGAATTATCTATTGAAAGATACTCCTCAAGTCTTTCAGGAGTTATTAATCCATTATTGGTTTCAATTTTTTTTACTTTTTTATTAAGTATATCTGCTGATCTTTCAATACCATTCCATCCACCCATATCAGGTATTAAAATAGGGTCGGGTAATGCTTCAGTTATTGTAAAAATACAACTGTTTGCACTATTTAATATATAAGTCTCTTTTGAAGGTATTACTTTTTGTATTTCCTTTGTGGCTATGGTATAATAATCATTTTCAGAACCAACAGCTTCTCTCATTTCTATTTGTGTTTTTGAGGGTATTTTTTTATATTCAAGTTCTAACATATTTTTTAATTCCTTATTATTTTAGAAATATTGATCTAATGTAGTTTGTCTGCTTTGTAATAACTCTTTAAGTAGTGTACTATTTCTTTTAAAGTAGTTTACTCCTAGTCTTAGTTTACTATCAATGTAGTTCAATGATTCTTGCATAGTTTCAAATTCTTTAGGTTGTGATTGCATAGCTTGTCTTACATTTTCACGTACATTAAATACTCTTAATGGTATATAATCTTCATGAGCTTCTCTAAAAACAATACATCCTGCTTGTTTCTTTTCTTTATGTAATTGTTCTAATATTGCCATTTTACATGTATAATAACATCCACCAACACGAGAATATCCTTTTTTACCCTTTGTTTCTTCATGATCTGTAAATATCATTTTTTCATGTCCCATAATATTGATAAAAGCTTCCATCCATTCATATTGCCAAGGCATAGGCATTGCCATAATAGCATAATAATTTTTAAGACTCTCAAATTCATAAACTTTATATGTATCAATTTGAGAACAGTATTTAACCTCATCAAGTAATCTATTTGCAATGGTAGTATCACATGCAGTTATTGACCAACGAGTAGGTACTAGTTTTCTATTACTTTTTTGTCCCATACTACCAACAGAAAATGCTTTTTCAATTTGAGAAAATGGAACATTTTTGTCATGTAATATATCAACAGCATCAGCTGCTTTTAAGTCTGTATCATAATAAACTTTTTCAAGTTGATGGTCCCATTTAACGTTATCTATATCAAACTTTTGTAATATACCACTAGGACCATGTGGTTCATGTTCTGTATTAAAAGATAATCCTCTAGGTTTTTTATGGAATTCAGCTTCACTATCTACTGATTTTGATGCCATAGATACTTCCTGTAATTTTTCTATATAAGGGTTTTCAACATCTTTTATTCCTATAAATTGTTTTCCACGAACAAGATTAAGTCTATATCCTATAATATCTTGTTGTGTTTTATTTTTTGAAATCCATTGTTCTGGTTGATCCATAATTGATGTATCTTCATGCATAGGAGCAATTAATGGTCCAGCATATACTTTAGGATAGTTATAACTACCTATAAAAACAGAAGGTGGTGTTGTACCATCAAGTTCTTTATTTACATCTACTGATTTCATGTGTATTTGTTCTGTTATCTTCTTAAGATATGTGTATTTACTGTCAATCATTAAAAAAACTCCTCCCTTTCTTTAAATAATATCGTTATTGAAAATTATTAATTTTATATAATATATTTATATTTTATAATGTAAATACTTAAAAAATAAATAAAAATCTAAATTAATTTATATAATTTGATTAAAATACTATTAGATATGACAAATGGAATAATAAATAAAAAAATTGGAATCATTGGTGCTGGTCATATTGGTCAGGCTATAGCAATACAATTATTAAAGTATAATTATCCTAAAGATCAATTAATTTTATCTCATAATGGAAAAACGGAGACTAGTGAAGAATTAAAGAATTTAAATCTTAATGATAATGTAAAGGCAAATCAAGAATTAATTAATGCTTCTGATATAATAATTTTTGCTGTTCATCCTCAAACTTTTGAATTATTAGAAAAACTTAGTTATCCTGAAGATAAAATAATAATTACATTTATGGCTGGACTTTCTTATAAAACAATTCAGAGTAAAACGAGGTGTAAAAAAGTAACAAGTGTAATACCAACAGGTCCGGATACAATCACTAATTCTGAAGCAGTTGCTGGTTTATATCCTGCTGATAAGTTAACTCAAGATTTATTGGATTTTATAAAAATAGATTATTATATTGTAAATAATCTTCATCAGATGGATCTTATGACACTTGTTGGATGTTTACCTGCTGTATTTTGTAAAATAGATCCAACAACTGATGAGAATAGAAAAGCTATAAAAGATTTTGCTGGTGATTTTCCTGATTTTATTGAGGCTTCTAGGAAAGCAGAGAATTTAGTGCCTGATCATGATAAAGATGTATTTGTTGATAGAGTATCTACTCCTGGTGGTGTAACTGAAGCTATGATAAATTCTGTTTTAGCAGGCAATTCTTTAGAGGATGCTTTAAATGCAGGTTTGAAACGTAACGAAGAATTATCCTAATTTTTATATTTTTTTTATTTAATATTGAATAATATAACAATAGTTATTTTTGATTTTTACTGACGAAACATTTATATAGTATAATGAACTTATGTTTATTTGTCCCTTAAGTTTAGGTTTACCTAAAAACATAGGGATTCAAAACACATATTAAATAAAAATATAAAAAGATATCATAAATGTTTCAAATTAAAAAAAATTTCATTAATCTATAAATTATAAAAACTGCCAAGAAAATAGTTAAAAACAAACTTTTAAAGTAAAAAAAAATTTAAAGATCATAAAAATCACCAAAAAATTGCATTCTTTAAACTATATGTTTTCTTATGTACAATACAAAATAAACATTTGCATGTTTTTTTCCTCTAAAATAATTGTATAAAAAAATAAGGGACTTTAAAAGAGCTGTTAATTTAATATTTACACGTAAAAAGTTTTATATCATAATATAATAAAAAATGCATCCTAATAAAATGAAACATAAATATAATTCTTTTTATTTAAAAATTCAAACCTAAAAAATTTTAACTTGTAGAAATTAATAATAAAGGATTTCACTCCCTTTTTTATTAAGAATTTTAATTTAAAAGATTAAATCTAGTTATTTAATCAAAATAATTTATTCTTTTTTTAAAATAATTATAACTTAACTCAGAAGTAATGCTAAAAGAAGTATGCTTATCCATTTAAGATTTTATAAATAGTTTTAGAAATTTAACTTAATTAAAATAAATAAATAGGAGAGGAAAGTTTATTCAAACTCAATAGTACTAGGTGGTTTATCACTTAAAGATAAAGTTACATGTGTAATTTCAGGTACTTTTGATGTTATTTCTTGTGAAACTTTATGTAAAAAAGTCCAAGGTATATCAGGTACATTAGCAGTCATTGCATCTAATGATTGTACCATTCTTATTACAACTAAATATCCAAAATCACGAATATCTCCTTTTACTCCAGTTACTTTACTATCTGTAAGTACTACAAAGTATTGCCATAAGTCTTCATCTAAGCCTTCTTCCTCAACATGTTCTGTTAATATTGCATTTGCTTCACGACAAATTCTTAGTTTTTCTTCATCAATATCTCCAAGTACTCTTACAGCTAATCCTGGTCCTGGGAATGGTTGTCTTTGTACAATTGTATCAGGTAAACCTAAGGCTGTTCCTACTTCTCGTACTTCATCTTTGTATAATTCTCTTATTGGTTCAATAATTTTTAGTACTAAACCTTCTGGAAGTGTGAGGTTATGATGAGATTTAATATTTCCTTCACTTTCTATCCAATCTGGTGCTATTGTTCCTTGTAGTAAGAATTTAGCTCCATATTCTTTAGCTTCTCTTTCAAAGACTTCTATGAATTTATGTCCAATGATTTCCCTTTTTTTCTCAGGATCTCTTTCTCCTTTTAAAGCTTCTATAAATTCATCTTGTGCATCTATAAGTTTGAAATTTATTCTGTCTTTAAAAGTTTCTTTTACTTCTTCTGCTTCATTTTTTCTAAGTAATCCATGATCAACAAATACTGCTTCAAGTTGATCTCCAACAGCTTTTGATGCTAAAACAGATGCTACAGAACTATCTACTCCACCAGATAGTGCTATTATTACTTTTTCATCACCAATTGTTTCTTTTATATTTTCTACTGCTTCATTTATGAATTCTTCTGTGTCTATCATCATATTTTTTTCACAACCTATTTTTTCATGTTAAATGTATCTATTTATTGTTTTTGATATTCTTTGCAAATATTATTGAAGTTTGTGAATATTTCTCCACCACGTGGGGTATGTTGAACTTCAGGGTGGAATTGTATACCAAATACTGGTTTTTCTTTATGTTTAATTGCTTCGATATCACATTTACTAGAATTAGCTAATATTTCAAAACAATCTGGTAATTTAACTACTTCATCTTTATGTGATGACCATACTTCAAGTTTATCACCAATTCCTTTAAATAAACCATCTTCTTTAAGTATATTAAGTTCTATTTGGGCATAACTTTCAAGATCTGCAGATGTGGTTAACCCACCATAAGCTTCTGATAAAATTTGATGTCCAAGACATATACCTAAAATTGGTACATCTATCTTTTCGATATATTCTTTACAATTACCTATACGTTCTTTTGATGGACCTCCACCAAGAATCATTCCATCTATATCAAGCTTTTCTATATCTTCTAAACTTGTAGTGTTAGATATAAGTTTATTTTCTACTTTTAAATACTTTAAAGTTCTTGATATTCGATGGTTGTACTGTCCAAAATTATTGATAATAACAATAGTCATATTAATCTAAATTCCCATATATAATTAAAAAAATTAGTTACTAATGGGAGTGATTAACACATGGAATTTATTGA
>CAYNSJ010000015.1:0-38283 GCA_964399835.1 uncultured Methanobacteriaceae archaeon
TGCCTGCCTCAGATTTTAATAGGCTGTTAGTGGGCAAGGTATTTGGAGCGACGAGGCAGTTGTTTATATACGCCTGTGGCCTAGCGCAGTTGGTAATGTGTGTATTAAGTAACAGTGGTGAAGATGGCATATAATACAGATTTCCAAGTGGTCACAGGCGTGCGTAAGCAACTGCTTCGTCGCCTCAATTATAAAGTCCTAAATTCCTGACACATTGGTAAGTTTATTTCATGCCCTCTCGTCTGCCTAGCTAATTGCATAAAAAGTCTCCTTACGAGAAGGTGGGCCTAGGGCCCTAATTCAAATATGGTTTTGTAGGCTGGCAATGGTAATAGACCTACTGACTATGCTAACCTGCCTATGAACAAACTCACCTCTCGAATTAATTACGCATTTAGGGCTATAAATGAGGTTAAATGAGGGCTACCTATTTTGATATAATATATTTGAGTAAAATAATTACTCACTCACTTTCAGGCAGTAGGAGAAATTAAGATGAGCGACAACCTGACCGAACAGCAAGCCCTAGACATCCTGAGAAAAGTATGTTATGAAGAATATTGCAGGCAACACAATATACCCTATGAAGGGAATGACGAATCAGGTATCTTTACGGTAGAGGCAATTGACCGAGTTACCCGCAAGCCCGTTTCACTCCTGATGTATAACGATGGGTATGAAATCAATCAGGTGGGGCTGATCGACGTGGATATAGCGAGTAAGGTGGATTTGGATTAGTGACTACCCACTTAATTGGCAAGCCTCACAAGCTTGCCTTTTATTTTAGGCATTTGCACCTGCCCAAAATTAATTGGCTTTAAATTCCTGACAGACTTGCCAAATAATTTAAAACCTGCAAACATAAAATTCCTGACACCTTTTGTTTCCAATTTGGAAACCAGTCTGCTTACCAACCTTTTGAGTAAGTTAGATAAGTGAGATTAGTAAAATAGGTGAGATAAGTGAGATAAGTACCAAACGTTAGCTAAGTAACATATGTTAGTTAAGTTAAATAAGTACCAAACGTTAGATATGACCAATTAGTTAAATAAGTCACAAACGTTAGTAAAGAGTAAAACGTTAGTAAAGTCACAAACGTTAGCTTATTAATCGGTTAAATTTTTTAATAACTAAGTTAGTAGTTTAACAGCAAAAAATAAATGCAATATTTTTTATAATTAATATTGCATTTAATAAATTTAATATTATTATTCTTAATTTTATTTAATTATAATATTTATTATAATTAATTTTTAGGCATAATATTTTCTTTATAATATTTTTTATACCAATAGTAATGATATTTATTAAATTTAGTTGTAGGCTTAATAATTTTTGCTAATTGTAAACAATGATCATAATTAGTATTATTAATACCTACTTTGTTAAAATAATCATAAATAGCTTTACTAATAACTGTAAAGTTAGTTTTAATAACTTTTTGAGTTTTTTTGCTATTCATAATATTTTGCTCCTAATTTTTATTATTATAATTAATTATTGTTGTTATAATTATTATAATAATATTAAATTTTATAATAATTTCAAAGAACAAATATAATATATTATAATAATAATATATTATATTATAATGATTAATACTAATATAAATTTTAAGTGAAGTAAATAAAATAAGTGCGTTATAAAAAAATTTTTTTAATAACTAATTAGTATAATATCATTTATTAACTGATTAGTTTATTTTTATTTTTATATTATATAAATTTTCGCCCCCAAACCCTCTATATATTAATTATTTTAGAGCGCTTTAATTTAATACAGTTTAGAAACTCATTAGTTATTAAGTTGGATTTTGGCCCGGTCCTACAATTTTTACCGGGAAAATTCATAGGGACCAATATGGTGACTTATCGGACCATGCCTTTAACAACTTGGTTTACGTTGCCCTGGGCTTGTGATCTAGAATTGTTGACGTGTGACATAGGTAGTTTGTGGGACAAGCTGAATTAGCTTTTTGCAGAAAGGACGACATACCAATGGCTGATGGACGCACACCAGGTGGCACTAAGAGAACTCGTTACCCTAAGTCGGCACTCGACCCTGAGGTTAAACGAGGACGACCGAAGGGCTCAGTCAATAAGATGAGTAAGACCCTCAAGGACATGATCCACGAGGCAATTGAGTTAGGTGGGGGAACTGAAGTCTTCACTAAATTCCTCAAGCAATATCCGGTGGAGTTCATGCAGCACTTGGTCAGACCGATGCTTCCGAAGAACGTCGACATGACCGGCGTGGTCGGCACTCCTACTACACTTGCTGAGTTTGTGAAGATGCAGGCTCAGCAGTCTGCCGATGAGGACTCCGAGGACTAATCGTCTTAGCTCCCTAGTGGGATAAACAATGGCAAAGACACTCGACACAAATCGTAAAGTAACAGTGACCAGGCGGAAAGCCAAGACCAAGGCCGACCTTTTGGTCACTGAGACTTTGCCCAGTACGCCTGCCGAATTGCTTCAACGGTATCAGAATAACTGGGTTAAATTTGCGACTGAGGTAATTGGTGTCTACTTAGACTCTGACCAAGCGGCTATTCTTGAGTCGGTGAGAGTAAACCGTAGGACCACAGTGTCATCGGGCCATGCTCGTGGCAAGGACTTCATTACGGCTGTCTGCAGTCTATGCTTTTTGTTTCTCAAGTACCCATCGAAAGTAGTAGAAACTGCACCGACAGGCCGACAAGTCTACTCCATTATGATGAGCGAATTGCAGACGCTTTACAATAAGGCAAATGCTCGCTTGGCTAAAGCAGGCTTGTCAATGGGTGGCGATGTCCTTAAGACTCGTATTCAAATGCCTGATCCTAATTGGTTCCTTGAGGGATTTAAAGCTGGAGACAAAGCTACTGAAGCCTGGACAGGCTATCACGGGCCTAATGTCCTGGTGGCTGTGACTGAGGCCTCAGGCATCCCACAGGAGACATTTGACGCCATTGAAGGTCTGCTAACTGGTAATTCTCGTTTGCTCATAGTTGGCAATCCTAATAGGCTTACCGGGGAATTCTACACATCATTCAGATCTAAGTTATATCATAAGTTCTCACTGAATTGTCTCAATGCCCCTAATGTAGTCAATAAAAAGACACTGATTCCTGGGCAGGTGGACTACGAATGGGTAAAAGAACACCTGCAGAAAGCCGGTTGGGTCACACGCATCACCGAAGAAGAACTAAATCCTGAGTTTGATGACTTCGAATTTGATGGCGACTTCTATCGGCCATCTGACTTGTGTCGTGTGAAGATTCTTGGTAAGTTTCCACGGCAGTCTGAAACAACGTTGATTCCTCTTAGTTGGATCGATGCAGCCAATCAGCGTTGGGAAGAACAGCGCACCTCATACAACAAGGAAATGCCTCTGCTTCTTGGTGTAGACGTTGCTGGCATGGGCAACGATAATACCTATTTCTGTTTCCGGCGCGGGCAATATGTTGAGAAGTTCAAAGGCATGGCTAAGAAAGACAACATGCAGGTTGCTGGGAACGTCATGACCACTTTGAAAGCTGGCGACACAGGCTACATTGATACCATTGGTGAAGGCGCAGGCGTCTACTCTCGATTGCAAGAGCTAGGCGCATCTTCTACATCAGTAAAATTTTCGGAGTCAGCAGATGGCTTGCGCGACCTCACTGGTGAAAGAGAATTCGCCAATATGAGGGCCTATTGCTATTGGGCCCTGCGTGATGCATTAGACCCTAATCTTGATGGGCAATTAGCTCTGCCCCCAGATGAAGAGCTTACTCAGGAGCTCACTGAAACAGGCTGGGCACTTCGCTCCACTGGGAAGATAATCATTGAACCAAAGGAAGATATTAAAAAGAGAATCACACGGTCACCTGATAAAGCAGATAGCCTTGCGCTTACATTTTATCCGCGCACGCGCAGGCAAGTAGCAGTAGCAGGTGGTTACGATGTCAATCCATGGTGAGGCAAAGGCAAATGACTACAACTGAGATAGTCCTTAATTCCATTACCACGTGCATAAGCGTCATCGCACTGGCATTTGCTATTTACGTTCATAGGAAAACTAAGTAAGGCAGAGTAATTTCCTCTTCTCCTTAGTGGGAAGTTAACACATTGGTTCAGCAGGGAGTCAGGCACATGAGCATTTTCCAAGGCATTCTCCAGCATATGAGTGGCCCATCCAAGGCTGTGCAGATCGAGGAGCTTAAGCGTGAAGTCAAAGAGCTCCAGCACTCATATGAAGTCATGCTGAATCTCTCGAGCGTCCAGCGCACTAACACAGGCAATCCGTATCCGTCATATGTTCAACAAGTCGAAGAACTCAACAAGAAATTCAAGGGCATTGCCGACTGGGGCAACCAGATTACTCAAACTATCACAAATGTCCGCTCTGCCACTGTGATCGGCGATGGCATTGTCGTCAGCGATTCTGATGCGGATGAGGAAATTTCAGTTCAGCAAAAGCAGAATCAGCAGGATCAGCAGGGTAGTGGGCCCAAGAAAATGCCCAAAGCGTCAAAGGAACTCGAATTCATTCGTCAGTTCATTGAAGACAACAATCTGGACGATGAAACCACCCAGCAGTGGGTCATTGAAGCCTTCCTGGAGGGCAAGGCCCTTATCACATTGCATTCAGTGCCGCTTGAGCCACATGAAAAGCGTCCTGGGCAAAATTCCAAGATACTTGCGACGTTCCTTCCTTGGACCACAAGCCGTTACGAAGTGGAAACTGATCCTAATAATTATTCGATTGTCACAGGTGCACATTACTTCGTCAATGGCAAGAAGGTCCCACTGGCAGCAGATAAGTTTGTCTACCGCAAGTTTACCGGCCGCATTAACGAAGTGAATACTGCAGCACCTCTGCTCGGTCCGATTCTCAAACAGATTGAGGACCTTGATAAAGCCCAGTGGGACTGGCGCAAAATCAACATGCTATTTGCAGCGCCTACTCCTTACTTCAAATGTGAGACCGCAGACGAAGTCGATAAACTTACTACTGCCCTTCATAAAATCAATTGGAAAATCGGCAAGCTACTCATTACCAATGCCGAATTCTCCATGGTGGGCATCAACGATCAGGGAATCACATCGTTGTCAAAGGAAATCGACTACCTGATCAAATTGATTAGTGCCACCAGTGGGATACCTGCACACTTCCTTGGGTCTCCTGACTTGATGTCAAATAGGTCGACTGCGGATTCCCTGATTGAGTTGCTTCTGAGCACGACCTCCAAAGAACACCTGATGTGGATCGGCTTGTTCGGCGAACTCTTTAGAAAAGCAATCATCCTGGCAAATACCCAGTGGAAAACGGCAATGGACCCCATGAAGGTCAAAACCGATATTCCTCGGACGGCAAGTGTTAAGCTTCGTGAGCTTGTGACTGTGTGGCTCGCCCTCTACAAGGCACAGGCCATTAGCCTTAGCACATTCCTTCAGCGGGTGCCGAATGTTGATCCTGTTGCCGAGAAAATTCTCATCCAGAGGGACAAGGACCTCATGGGTATTACAGCTGACAACATCCGGGCAAACCAGAATGCAAGTGACAAGACAGACGACACCGGCACTGGACGAGGTGCTAATCTGCGTCAGAACTTCTCGAAAGACGACATGATGCGCACTCCCAGGGGTTAATAAAGCAATTGGCGCGATGGTGTTGAGCGACTACCTAGTGGCAGAGCAAAATCCTTTTGGTGAGCAGTGACCCACTTGTTTAGCCTAGCAGCCATCGCGCCAATATCCACCACCCTGCGAACCCAATGTAACCAATTTGTATTCATAGGCTGTTTGCACAAGGGCAGTGGGGCGACGTAGCGAACGCTTGTGCACGCCTGGGACCAGGTGACTTAGTGTATACCTATTATAAAACGGCTATATCAGAAGATACAGCGTAATAGATTTGTCACCTTGGACTCAGTACATATCCGTATAATAATGAGTATATACCCACAGGGCCCCCTGTCCAGGCGTGTATAAACGAACGCTACGTCTCCCCAATGCACGTTCCAGGGTGCACAGGCGTGTCTAAGCACGTGCTACGTACCCGGAATTGACATAGGGTCACGTAAACTGTCGCTTCGTACCCGAAATAACGCAACATGTGCCCACCTACCAGATTTACAATAGTTTTCCATTGATTCCAATAGATTCCAGCAGTGTCACAAGGGCTTATTTTCCCAGTGCTCAGCAGTGTGCCCACCTCCCTGCTGAAAACAGCCTTGGCTCCTCCAGCAAGTCAGTAGCTCTCCAGCTCGTGAGCCTCTGACATATGACTGCTGCAAGTGCGAACAGTGGGAGTAGCAGGCTTTATTAGTTTCGGTGCCAGCAAAATCACAGTTTACAACTGCCAAGGCCACAAACTACAATTGAAATGAATTAGATCGAAGGCGTCCTGAGGAATACTTATGCCCGACCCACGAACAACCCGCGTAAGAGTAAATGCTTCCCTCCAGGCATTTGACGGTCAGGATATTTTAAACCTGATCCCAGCCTCGAAGTTGGCAGAGGTCAAGGCCTCTGACCCACATCCTGTGTTTAAAGCCTACGTCATCGGGCATGAGGGCGAAGCCAAGGGTGTAATCGCAGGGTATGGCAAACGCATTCTCCAATATTTCCAGGACGCAATCGTCGGACTTACTGAAAAGATGAAGGAAGGCACTAAGGTATTCCTTGGTCACCAACCTGGGACGAACTCACACGAAGGGAGGACGGCTATCGGTGAGATAGTCGGTAAAACTCTGAAATCAATCGCCGGGAGACTGAGCTCCGTGGCCATCGTCTACGTTAAACCCGAGGCTCGGTCTCTCGACCTTGACGTTGCATCCATTGAAACCGATGTTACCATGGAAGAGAGACCAGATGGGTCTGTCCGAATTGTTGACTTCGGCGAGATCACCGGTTTAGCCCTTGGCAATCATGTTACTGATGCCCCTGGCTTTCCCGGAGCTACCTTACTTGGAGCACTCCAAGCGTTTACCCAATCCACGGGAGAAAACAAAGTGGAACTCAAGGACATCATCGCAGCGATTCAGGCTGGTAAATTCACGCCTGATCAAATTTTTACGCCGGAGCAGCTGATTTCGGCTGCACCTGTGGTCGAGCATGTGCGTAAGGAAAAGCAACAGGAATACGAACATGCGCGGCGAGTCGAGACCAAGCTCGGCGAGGAACGTACTGCGTCTATGGCAAAGGAGAAAGAGCTCACCGACAAGATCAACGAACTGCAGAAGCAGACCGTTCAGCTTTCGTCGGCGGGTATCTTCGGTACTGCTGCTACTGAACGCAAGCTGACCGATCTTCAGAAGAAGTTCATCGAGAAGAATCTCGGCAACTTCAAGACTGATGCCACTGAGCCCGAGAAGATTTCGAAGGCAATGGGCGAGTTCATCGACAGTCAACTGGTCGAATTCGCTGACTGGGCCAAGATGTTTAACGTCCAGGATCCTCAGCAGACACCGGCCAATAACCAGCAGACGAATCCGCCCAATCCGCCTGCGAATACGAATCAAGGCGCGGCAGATCCCAAGGATCTGTCGGACAAGGCCAACAATCCGCTTATTCCTTAACCCGTTTAGCCATCGGGCAAGGACAAATCAATAAGGAGACCACAAAATGGCTGCAACTGCTCTCAAACTCCGTTGCCCGATGAGTGAGTGCAAGACCGTCGAAGTCGTTGCTCCCTCTGGTGGCTACACGGCAGGTCAAATGGTCAAGATCGAGGACATCGTCGGTGTCATCCTTCAGACCACTCTTGCCGGTGCTCTCGCGGTTCTCATCTACGAGGCCCCGAAGATCGTCGTTCCGTGTGCGGCTGCTGCTACTGCCGGTTACAAGATTGGTGAGAAGGTCTACTTCACCACCAACCAGGTTTCCGAAACGGCCAGCGGCGGCACCCTGTGCGGCATCGTGACCGAAGACTCCAGTGTCGGCGACACCGAGCTGGAAATCCATCTCATGGGGGCTCTCGGCATCACGTCGTAACCAACTACCTGATCCGGATGCATTCCAGCAGAAGGGAACAATAGCATGAAGGGTATCATCGTCAAAGACTGGAGCAAGGTGAATATCGCCGATCCCGCACAGCGGAAATTGGTGATGGGTGCAGTCCAGCACTTCTTTAATGCACCCTGCTCGCCTGAAGTCAAAGCCGGCTTCCAGGCATTCGCTACGTCGGGCGATTTCCCGGCGACGGTTCTGCCGCTCCTCCGGCAGTACCAACTGCTTGACTCCTACGACATGGGGTATGAGCAGATCTTCGACATCATCGACATGACGTCTTCGGACCGTAATGGCTTCGAACTGTCGGAAGTCGAAGATGGTCTTGCTTTCGCCAAGGTCACGGAAGGTGCCAAGGCGAAGATCTACAAGATGTCCGGCACGAAGCAGACCATCACCTTCGATATGTATGGTGCTGGTCTCGGCTGGTCGCGGCGCCTTTTCGACGACAAGGAGTACTGGACCGTCGAGAAGAACGCCATCGCCTTCCGTAATCGCTGGTATAAGGACATGGCGACCAACTACTATGCCCTTATCGAAGCGGTTGCTGCGAGCCAGAACATCACATGGCAGGCTGTCACGCCGGCCAACCTCGCTAACACGGATGCGAACTACAACGCGATTCGCGACAGGAACACGATCAACAAGGCTGCTGAGACCATCCTGCTGGCTCTCCGTGACTCGGCGATCAGCGTCACGCCGCAATCCGAGTTCATCATCCTGGCTCCGATTCAGCTCATCGGCCGCATCAAGCGTGCGATGGGGCTGCTGAACTCCGGCATCTCCGGCAATCTCGGCGGTCTCAACTACAACGTGCGCCCGATCTACACGATGATGCTGAACAGTGCGACTTCCTACTACGTGATTCTGCCCAAGCAGAAGATCGTGGGCGGCAATCGCATGAACCTGACGGTCTTCGACCAGTTCGACCCGACGTCCTACAGCGACATCGCGGTTGGCTGGGGCCGTTACGGCGGCGCCATCGGCGAAGTCAAGCAGATCCAGCGTTGCGCGATCGCCTAATCCCCAGGGCGATAGGGAGGGCACACTTTCGGGTGTGCTCTCCCGAATTCTTTTTAGGAATACTAGTCAATGATTACTATGAGTGATTTGCCAAGAAGAAGAGAAAAGCGACCGAACGTCTTTGATAATGCACCTCAGAGAAAGAGTCCTGCTGAAATGGGTTTAACAAATGGGATTTGGTCAGGACGCCGTTGCTTTATTATTGGTGGCGGTGCAAGTTTGACCGGCTTCAACTGGGAAATTCTTCGTGGTGAGTTGACTATTGCGATTAACCGAGCTTTTGAAAAGCTTGATCCGACTATATTCTACACAATGGATGCTCGTTTCTGGGCATGGCTTGAAGAAGGCAAATTCGGCGAAGATCAAGCTGAAAGGTTCAGAACCTATAGCAAAGGGTATAAATGCCTTTTGAATCAAAATGGTATGTTGAGATACCCTGAGGACATTGTGGCACTCAACCGATTGAAGGAGTGGTCAACTGATTTAGGAAAAGGCATTTTCAGTGCAACTAATAGCGGTCTCGGTGCTCTTAATCTTGCTTGCTTGCTTGGCGCCAGCCCGATTTATATGCTAGGCTTCGATATGAAAGGCGACGGCAAAGGCAATCAGAAATGGTGGCACAATGGCTATCCTACACTTCAGTCGGAAGACGTATACGCCGGTTTCAAACGCGAGTTTGAGTTGATCAGACCGTTTACACAGGACAAGAAGATTATCAACTTGAATCCTGATAGTGGTCTGAAAGAATTTGAATTAGGTACCATCGACGATTTGGTGTTTGACCGCAAGCCTATTATAATCTCATACTATACTCCTGCTTATGCAGAAGAAGCTGAAAAGCTTATCGATAGCCTTAAGCCACTTGGGTATGAGACCGATATTGTGGCTGTGAACTCACTTGGCTCATGGCAGAGGAATACTCAGTATAAAGCTATCTTCATCAGGGAAATGTTAAACAAGCACAAGCATCCTGTTATATTTGTTGATGCAGATGCCACTGTTGAAAGATACTTTAATACTGATTTTCTAAACGGTTATGACTTTGCTGCACATCTTAGAAATGGAAACGAACTTCTGAGTGGCACACTATATTTCGGTTACACAAGAAATGCGTTAACTCTGATCGACTTATGGATTGACGTCAATGATGCAAATCCTGATATTTGGGACCAGAGAAATTTGAGAACTGCTACTTTAGTTGCACCTGAGCTTAAGTCTGCAGTGCTAGGTCCTGAGTATTGTGCAATCTTCGACGGAATGCCTGAAGCCGGAGAAAAGCCTTATATCATGCAGTGGCAAGCCAGTAGGAGACTTAAAAATGCCAACCATTAAAGAACGCCTTGGCGCATTGGCAAATCAAGTTCAGTGGAACTGGTCTTCATGTGTCCCATGGCAGGAAGAAGTCTTTCGCCAGCTGCTTAGCCGCATTCCTGGTGATCCGGCTACTCGTCGAATTGTCGAAATCGGCACACATAACGGTGTAAGTGCTGCATTGCTTGCTGAGTATGGTATTGTTGCTACTATCGATGTGTTGCCTAACCCGTTGAGAATGCCGATATGGGAGCATCTTGGGCTTGTCAACCGCATTACCTCATATGTGTTCAAAAGCCAGGATCAGCGTGATGACCGCATAATTGAAGAGTGCAAATATGCGACACTGGCTTTCATCGACGGTGGTCATCTCATGGGTGATGTCGAGTATGACTTCGATCTTACAAATGAATGTCCTATTCGCATATTCCACGATTATTGGCAGGATGAAACAGATTGGCCGGATGTCCATAAGTTTGTTGACAACCTCGATCCAAAAGAATTTGAAATTGTGATAGCTCATCCATTTGCAATGGTAACACGGCGATGAAAATAGGCATCGTAATACCTACGTATAAACGCGAAGAGAAGCTGAAAAGATGTTTGGCTTCTTTAGCTAAACAAACTCATAAGGACATTGTGGTTTATGTTTACCACGATGACTTAAGAAAGTTTGCAATTGGCATTTGGAATGAGTGGCTTAAGGCATGGCCTACCCAATTCCCTCTTGTTGATGCCTTTTGCTATTTATGTGACGATGTTGAAGTAGACCAGACTTGCTTCGAAGCAGTCAATAAGCTTATGATGAATAGGTGGCCAGATACCGATGGCGTAGTCGGTCTGCATCAGAAGAACATAGCTAACATGAATGGCTGGTGCCAAAGTGCAATGGGGGTAGTCGGCAGAAAATTCGCTGACAGGTTTCCTGATAGGAAGATATTCTGTCCAGTGTACCAAAGATTTCACTTTGATAGCGAGTTAGGGCAATATGCAAGAAGTGTCGGTAGATTTGAGTATTGTCTTGAAGCAAGCCTATGGCACCACCATCCAGTTTATGAAACAAATGAGATGGATGAAACTCATAGACTAGTGAGAGATCCTCAGCTAGTTGCTGCCGATACCGCAATGTATAAGGTAAGGCATGAAAACGGTCTTATCTGGGGAAAGACATTCGAGTTAGGAGTGAACAATGCCTAGCACTTACGGTTGGGTTACAATTGCTGAAGCAGATGAGTATTTTTCTACTCGTCTTGGTTCTGATGCCTATTGGGTCAGCGGCACGAATAAAGCGGCAGCACTCCAAACTGCATATAATGACCTGAATGATAGCGGCTTGTTTGTGTTGCCAACTACGGCAAACGACAAGATGAAGAGAGCTCAGTTTGAACAGGCTCTATTCAGGCTGATTGACCTTGAGGGCATTGATAGCCGTACTTCACTGATTGCTCAGGGTGTCACTGAATCTGACGTTTCCAAGGAGGTATACGCCAAAAAGAATGGTATCCCGGTATGTGCATATGCAGGAGCAGCACTTGAAGCATATGCGGTTAATGTGGGTATCGGGTCAATCGAGCTCGACCGGGATGACGATGATGGCGTGCGCTTATCATGAGTGTATACTTCACAAATATCATCACGATAACAAAGTTTTCGGAGGACAAGTTTGGTACTCGGACCGCACAACCTTCAACTACTGAAAAAGGTCGTGTTGAAACCGGGTCTCGTATTATTACAACGCCTCAAGGTTCGAGTATTGAGTATCAGACTTGGCTTATTGTAAGCAAGCATAGCACAATTGAAATAGGCGATGAGGTAACTTTCGACGGCAAGACAATTGTCGTTAAGCAGGTTATTCCAATTCGCAGTTTTGGTGTTAGCCATAAGGAAATCTATGGTATCTAAACTTCCAAGTCTTGGCAGACGCACTGGTATGAATTTCGATGATAGCCGTTTACGTAACGGTTTATCAAAGATGACCGGTGAAGTAATGCCAAGTGCTACTAAGGAAGGTATGACCAAAGTCTTTATTCAGTTGGTTGATGACGTTGTAAACAAGAGGCCTAAAATACCATTTAGATTCGGCTGGTTAGCCGGATCTATTTCTTGTTTCATTAATAAGAAGCTGGTGTATATCTCTGAATTTGGTAAAGCTGGAGCAAAAGCAAAGAAAACTATTCAGGGGCTTCCTATCAACAAAGGTGAAGTCAGAGGAGAAATAGTTATCAACGTGCCATATGCAGGTGTCATGCATGAGGTCCAGTTTAGTCATTACACCACAAAAGGCTCAGGCCCAAAGTATCTTCTGACAAAAATGATTACGTTTAAAAACAAGTATGCTAGAATACTTGCTGAAGGGATAAGAAAGCATGCTCAAAGCCTTATGCCAGTTTCTCGAAAATCAGTCAAGTCTAAACCTGGTGGTAGGTAGCACACTTGTCTGTGGTCCTTTCGTAACTGGTAGTCCTGATACGGCAGTTGCAGCTGTGGACAGTGGATCTAGCCCAAGTGTCGATTTCGCGGATCAGGATGAGGTAGTAATCCAATTTCTTGGACGGTCAAAAGACTATACTACTGCAAGAGACAAGCTGATTCAAATTGAACAATACCTCAGATCTCTCTGTGCAGTAGACTTACCTGTAATCTCTGGGGAATCGGCAACTCATATCGCGACAATCGAAGTTCTTTCTGGGCCTACGTGGCTCCTGGAAGACGAACAACTGAGGCAGCTATTCTCTATGAATGTGCTCTTCAGAGTTCAAGCTCAATAGGAGGAAATCCTATGGTAATGGGACCCACTCGCGACCTTGGCCCTTGCATCCTGTCTTTCGGGGGTACTGACTTGGGCCGAACCAGCGGCGGATGCACTTTCCGCTTTGCTGAAAACGATCAGGGCGTCTTCGAAGATCAGCTTGGTACCGGTGAAGTTGACGACATCGTTGTCGGCTCCACGTGCGAAGTTGAAGCTCCTCTTTCTCGTATGACGCTCGCCAAGCTCCAGGCGGTTATCGCTGGTTCGTCTGGCTCTGGCACCGACTCCGGTTCGATGACCGTCAAGTCGTGTGTCGGCCGCAGCCGGTACGATACCGCAAAGGAACTCATCCTGAAGCCGCTGCTTACCAACGGTGCCGTTGACCCGGATACGTCCAAGTGGTTGCACGTCTTCAAAGCGGCTCCGCGTGCTGACTTCGAAGTCGTCTACAACAACGAGAAGCAGCGTGTCTACAAGGTGATGTTCAAGGGCTATCCGGATCAGTCCACCGGCGTGCCCGCGTTCCAGATCTGGCGCATCGGTCCTGCGGTGGCGTAAAACCTGCCACTCAGGTAACTCACGGAGGATAATACTCCAATGCCGAAGTTCAATGCCGACACTGCGTTCGAATCCATCGAGATTACTCTCGAGGAGAAGTCTTACATCATCAAGAAGATCACCCAGAAGATGATCGAAGAGGTGATGAAGATTGCCAATGAGGCTAAGAACGCCATTGGTGTCGACCTCAAGAACCAAGCGGATGTCGAGAAACTCGCTGAGAGCAACGACATCAGCTCAATCAACTTCCTCTACCGGCAACTCGCTGTGTATCTCGGGTGCCCGGTGGATGAACTCAACGGGGCTGACATCCGCAAAATCGCCGGCGTGTTGAAGTTCATCAACCAGCAGGTTAAGCTGGGTGACGAATCAAAAAACGCCTAATCGCAAGGGCTGAGGCTTATGGTCTTATTTCGGCTCAATTCCCAGGTTTGTTCACGTATGCCGATTTGGCAGAAATGGACATCAGACATCTAGGCATCTGGGTTCAAGAGGCGAAAGTCAAGACCATAAGCCAAAAGCTTCTTGCGGCACAAGCTGTTAGAGCAGGTATGGCCTCAAAAGACGATTACGATAGGTATACTGGTAAGTTACAGCAGGAAATCATCGTAATCAGAAGTGGCAAGACAGAAGAAGAAGTTGCCAACGATGCTTGGGAAGATTTGGCTCTAATTGGAGGCGCATGATGATCGACATAGGTGGACTTGTTTCAAGCATCTATCTTGATACCACGAACTTCATGAGTGGCGTCAGGAACGTTTTGACCAATACGGGCCAGATCCAGAGATCGTTTAACTCCGTAAGCAAATCGGTAGTTGCAGCGGGTGCAGAGTTAAGTGCTCTTTCAAGGAGAGCTGCTACATTTGCTGCAGCTACCGGTGCCGGATTAACCGTTGCAATAAACCAAGCGGCAAATTTTGAAAAGGGCATCCTTAACATCGGGTCTATTCTCGATAACAATTCGAGGCAGATGTTGCCTCAGTATTCTTCTGCGATAAAAGAGCTATCAATGGCACTTGGCGAAGGATACGGTACACTGAATAAAGCACTATACGACATCATCTCATCAAATATTGATGCAAAAGATGCTATTGATTTACTTACTACTGCAGCAGTTACAGCAAGAGCCGGTTTAACTACAACTGCAGTTGCAGGTGACGCGCTTACAACGATGATTAACTCATTCCAAGTTAGCGCCAAATCCGCAATGGACATTAGCGACCTCTTGTTCTTCACTGTTAAGAGAGGTAAAGTTACTTTCGAGCAACTTGCTCCTGCAATTGGTTCAGTTGCAGCGCAGGCCGCAATGGCAGGCTTGAGCCTCGAAGAGTTAGCTTCGATGTTCGCCACATTGACAATCGCAGGTGTTTCGGCAGATGAAACGGCAACTGCTATCAACAACGTGCTGCTTACGTTTACCAAGGCTGGACCTGAGAGCATGGAAATGGCTCGCAGATTCGGTTTTGAACTTGAAGCTAATACACTTAGGACAATCGGCCTTGTTGGTGTTATCCAAAAACTAAACAAGGCCACAGAAGAGCAAATCAACGTGATGTTCCCGAATATTCGTGCTATTCGTGGTATGTCAGCGGCTCTTGGTAATGCTGGAACATTTATGAAGTTTTATAATGAGGCTTCTCATAGAAGTGGCCAAACACTTGATGCTTTCAAGCAGAATGCACAGGGTGCAGCATTCTCTATTGATCAGATGAAAGCAGTCCTCACTAACTTATGCATAGAGCTCGGCCAGGTGTTTACCCCTTATGTTGCAGCAGCAACAGGCAAGATAAGGACTCTGACAGACGAGCTTGTGAAGCTTATCCACGAGCACAGGGATCTAATCTTCCAGGTTGGCAAACTTGCACTTGGCTTCCTTGTGCTTGCGCCTGTTCTTCTTTACATCTCTATGATCATTCCGCTGATCACTGGTGCGTTTAAGCTTCTAGGTACTGTTGCGGTTATGGCTTGGTCAGCCGTATTCTCGCCTGTTGCAGCAGTTGTGGCAATACTTGCTATTGTAGCCGCAACAGCGTATATGCTGTATTTGACATGGCGAGAAAATTTCATGGGTTGTCAGCTTACCGTGATGGAGTTCAGGGACACGGTGAAGAGAGTCCTCCATGATTGTTATGAATGGGTCAAGCGCAATACCAGTGAGATGTTTACTACAATACTTAATATGTTTAGATCGTTTTTCAATACGGTAGTTGGCTTGGCAAAAGGCATCGGTGCTTTCTTAGGATCTCTATCTGGGTCTCTATTCACCGGGTGGAAAGAGTCACTCGAAGATCTAAAGAAGGTATTCGTAGTTGTATTTGCAGATATTGCTGATTTTGTTTACAAGGCATTTGTAATCATCGGCAGAAATGGGCTTTCTGGCTGGAAGAAGACAATGGAGGAGCTTGGTGCTCTTACATTTGAAACGATGATTTCTCTTGGAAATGACGTTTATAAGGCGGCTGAACCTATTGCAAATAAATATGCAGGCGTATGGAAGAATGCGGTTACTGAATTCAAGAACGCTGTTTATGGCCAAGATTATTTTTCAGGATACTGGGAAAAGCTCTCTGACGGCTATAGGTATGTAGCCGCAGTAGCACCTCGGTATATTGATAGCATTAAAGGTGATGTTAAAGGCCTTTATGACTATCAGCGAGATCTGATGGGCCAATACTTCAATACACTTAAAGAAGGTGCGGCTAAAGACTTTGGCGGAGTAGGCAAATGGTTTAAAAACCTATTCCCTGGAACTTCTGGGTTTATGAGTGATATACTTAAAATGGTCGATAAGGTTAAAAGTGCTGGTAGTGGCATTGCCTTGCCAAAATTTCCTGATTCGATTCCTGCAGTTCCTGGTGTTAAGTCAAGGTTTAATGAGGTAACTAAGTATCTTACTGATCTCCAATCGGCTGGCATTAAGACCAGTGACGTCATAATGCGAGAATACTCCAGGTTGCAGACCTTATTCGGTGAAGCAGAAAAGCTCCATGATGCATTTGCTCAGTATCAGATTCTTGAGCAGATGAAGAAGCTTGTTGACGGATTCAATATGTCTGTTGACCAGCTTAACAAGCAAGGAATTGATACTGATGCTCAAATCAGTGATCAGATTAGGTCGCTTGAGCTGCTTAGAGATGCATATGCTGGAAATACTCGGATTGTTACGGATCTCAATGAAAAGATCTTCGAGCTTCAAGCTACACTGAACAATGGATTAGTAACTGAGAATGTCTGGACTCAGATGCAAACTGGTTTCAGTGATGCAATGAGAGAGATGACTCGTCAGATGAGCGATTTCAAAACCCAGACAAAAGATGCGCTTATCAATATTAAGAATGAAATCTCAAACGGCTTGGGTAATGCAATTGCCGATATTGTTACTGGTACCAAAACAGCAAAAGAAGCTTTTGCGGATTTTGCAAAGTCGGTAATCTCAATGATTATCAAAACCGGCGTTCAAATGGCTATCAACTTTGCGATGAGCAGAATCATGATGGCTGTGCTTGGTGCAACTGGTGCTACTGCGGCAGCTACTACTGCTTCTGCATGGGCGCCTGCTGCGGCAATGGTATCACTTGCCACATTTGGTGCTAACTCTGCGCCTGCAATTGCTGGCATGATTACTGCAAATGCTACTGCAATGGGTCTTGCAGCTTCTTCGGTACCTGCAGTTGCTGGTTCTGCTGGTGCAGCAAGTGGATTTGCTACTGGCATTGATCGAGTGCCGTATGGCGGTTACTACAAATTGCATGAAGGTGAGCAGGTTATTCCTAAGTATAGTGAGCACAATAACGCGAATACCAATGAGCAACCGCTTATCATCTACAACATGATTACTCCTGAGGCTGTTGCAATGGCAATGAGCAGCGATCACGGTAAGAATGTCATTGTCAATACCGTAAGCAAGGATTCTATGGCTAACGGTCCGACGAGAAAGGCAATCAAACGTGGGTAACTTCGTATTACGCAGAGAATCCATTGAGGAGTCGTTAGCTTATTCGGTATTGCTCACTGAATTTGAAGATGGAGCTGAACAGCGACGGCTAAAGCATCCTAATAAAGTAATTGCCTTTAAGATCGAATCTCCTGCGTTGACAAAAGCACAGATGCAGCAGTACCGAAATCATTTCATGAGTCAGTATGGTGCATTGACCTATTTCCAGTTTGTGAGTCCATTTGACAATGTGACTTACAACGTCAGGTATTCCCCTGAGAGCTTTATCACGACATACTCCAGGGGCTACTTCAAGTGCAAATTTGAGTTCAAGGTGATATATCCATGACTTACGGAAGCGATTTCATTGCAGAGAAAAACAAAGAGACTAACAGGCCAATATGGCTGTATAGGATCAATGTTAGCGATGATCCGCAAGTGCCTGATTTGTATTTTGCAGAAAACATTACCAGTGTCAGTTTCTTTGAAACTAACGATGGTGTGGATACTGCAAGAACATATACGGCTTTTCCAATAAGTCATGGTGGCGTTAACCAGAACAGCGACGGTAGAGTTGATCAGGTGTCTGTCAGCATTGGAAACGTGTCTCGTGTTATTCAGGAGTATGTCGAGTCGAATAACGGCTTGAGAGGCCGAAAGGTTACTATCCGCCAGGTTTTTGCTAATTGCCTTACAAATCCAAATAACTATATTGAAGATATTTTCTATATTGACAGTATTCCTTCTGCTACAGAAAAGACTATTGAATTTACACTAACAAGTAAGTTCGATATTGTTGACTTACAGCTTCCAGGTAGGGTATACCAACGCAATAGGTGTTCATGGTTATATAAGGGAGATGGCTGCTTCATCAATGGGTCTGCGCCAACTGGGTTTGATACTGAGAAGACCGCTTTGTTCACATCAAAGGAAATAGAAAAGGAAGATGATAACCCAACTGCGAAGGCTAAATTCTCTGATGTAGATCTTTCTGGCACCAATATGTCTCTCGATGAGCTTGTTATTGATATGAAATGCACTTCGCCGTCTAATATAGGTGAAGATAGCTATTTGAGAATATCGAGTAACAAAGACGGCGATGGAAACTATATTCAGAAAAATAACCTGGCCGTTTTGGATATAACAAGCAGTTGGAAGACTTTTACTATTAAACTCGATAGATTCCAGAATAACAGTGGTACCATCAGATGGGACCATGTTAAGTATCTCGCAATGTATGTTAACTTCATTGATAATAACGAACATAAGATCTATTGGAGAAAAGCATACATTCGTAGATACACCCCATGGGGGTTCACACTTACAAATCTGGATACATGCAACCACACATTGGATGACTGCAGGAGACATAACAATGTCAGACAGTTCGGTGGGTTCATCGGCGTCCCTGGAAATGGCACAATTCGCTTGTAGCCTATTTGGGGTACCATATAAGGAAAACGGAAGAAGTGACTCAGGCATTGACTGCTTTGGGTTGCTGATACTGTCGGCTCGACATGTTGGTATTGAGATTCCTGAGCTTAATACTGTTGAAAATGTTGAGAGCCTATTCAAAATGGTTGAAGAAGTTACTGAAGACAAACTCATTCCAGGTGATATTGTTGCATATGGGTCAAATGGGAGAACTCAGCATGTGGCAATTTTCACGTGCCCAAACTATAAAAAAATCGTTCATGCTGTGAAACGAGTTGGTGTTACAATTACAGCGTTGAACGAGCTGAAGAAAACCAATCGAATTGTTGGATTCTACCGGCTAAAGGCTTTTCAAGCATGATTATCAAGAAAACCATACCTGATTTATTTAGCACAAAAGGCCGAGATACCAAGCAGCTTGAGTATAAGAGCGAGAGACTTGCCTTCTATCTCACTGATGAAGAAAGAAATGCTGGCAGAGTTATCGTTGACGGTTACGGTCTTGTTATGCCGCATGAGTATAGTTATTTTGCGATTCGGGATGGATCAACGGTCATTGTTACTCCCGAGGTAAACGAGATCACGACTGCCGCTCTAATTGCCTATGCCATTATTGCTCTTAAAGTAGCACTTGTCGTTGGCGCAGTAATGGGTCTTGCCTGGTTAATGGCAAAAGCTCTTACACCTAGCTATGGTGCTAAAGACAACGGCATGGACAATACCCCTACATATGGCTGGGAAGGCATTAAGAATACCTCTGACGTAGGTATTCCTGTTGGTATTGTCTATGGAACTCACTTGGTAGGCGGCAACTTCATCAATGTGTATACCGATATTGACGATAATGAAAGTTATCTATACGCATTGATTGGATTATCTGAGGGACCGGTCGAGTCTGTTGCTGGTTATACGTCTGACACTGATAACTTGAACCTCGATACGGTAGGGGATAACATCCTAATTAACAATAACCCAATCAATAACTATGACGGGGTTAAAGCCTATGTTCGAATGGGCTCGGTTAATCAAAAGGTAATTCCAGGATTCGGTGACATCGTAAACCAAAGGGCAATGACTATCAAGCTGGAAAAAGATAATGCGGTTATTATCCAGACTGAAATCGAGGACATGGAGGCCTTTGTAGTTCAATTCAGCAGTCCTGGTATTTATAAGACCAGCAACTCAGGTATGAAAAGCACTACTATTAAGATTGACGTAAAATACCGCAGACTTGGTACCTCTGAGTGGACATTTGCCGGACAGAAGGTCATGGACGATGTGAAGAGTACCACTACGGTAAGATACCAGTATCGAGTTGATGAATTGACACCTGATGCATATGAGATTATGCTGATCAAAAGGTCAGGTGACTCAAGCAACAAGCAAAATACTGATGTGAACGTTGATGCACTTCTCGAGATCAAGTATGATGATTGTCGTTACCCGTATACGGCACTTCTTGGGCTTAAGATTAAGGCAACTGATCAGCTTAGCGGCGGTATGCCTAAAATCACTACCATTGTAAAAGGCAGAAAGATCAACGTCTATAACGGAAGTTCTTGGTCGAATACATATAGCAATAACCCAGTGTGGTGTATGTGGGATTTGCTGACAAATACCCGGTATGGTTTAGGAAACTACATTTCAACGGGTATGCTTGATGAAGACAAGTTCTTACAGGAAGCTCAATACTGTGATGAGCTGGTTGATGTCATAGATGCTGACGGCGAATCTACTCAAGAAAAGCGGTACGAACTCGATATTGTCATTGACGGTCTTGTATCAGCGATTGACCTACTTCAACAAATAGGGACAACTTTCCACTGTACTCCAATTTGGTCTAATGGCGCAATCTATCCTGTGATTGAGAGACCTTGGACTGAATCTACCTATGCTCAGATATTCGGCATGGGTAGCATTAAGAAAGAAACTTTTGTTGAGTCATTTGCAAGTTACAAAGATGCCTACAATGTGGTTGAAGTGCAGTTTAATGATAAGAACAACAACTATAACAGAGACTCAGTTGTAGTTGAAGATGTAAACATTGACAATGTAAGAAAGAAAACTATACATCTGCCAGGTATTACCAGAAGGACGCAGGCTCAGCGTCTTGGCAAAGGCTTAATTCTCGACGGCAAAATGAATATCCGCTCTGTTACATTTACTTCTGCAACCAGCGCGGTAACTGCACGAGTTGGTCAAGTCATCGGCATAGCGCATGACGTTCCTGGTTGGAGTTTAGGTTCAAGCAGATGTAGAGACGGCTCAAATACCAATTCGATAGTGCTTAATAGCTCTATAACTATTCCTTCACTTCCATCTGGACAGACATGCTCAATCATGGTTAAGCATTCTGGAACAGATGTATGTGAAACTAAGGTAGTAGCAAATTCTCCGGGTATATACAATCCTGGTGACAGGATTGTTATTGTTGGATCTTGGTCGACAGTGCCATCAAGGTATGACGAGTATATCATTGGTGTCACAAATCTTGTGGTCAAGCCATTTAGACTTATGTCAGTAAAACGTGGAGCAGATGGTGAAGTTCAGTTAAGCGCACGTGAATATAATGCGGAGGCCTTTAACTTGAACAACGCATATGGTAAGGCAAAAGACTACAGTTATCTTCCTGATCCGAGGAAGAAGCCACTGCCGGTAACAAATCTGACTGCGGTTAATTCTTCAAGCTATAACAGAACCATCTACATCTCATGGGCTATCCCAAAGGTGGATTTGAGGCAAAATGCTATTTCTGCTTCATTTGAAGTGCAGTATTCTTCTGACAATGGAAAAACATGGGTAAAACTCGGGTCTACTACAAAATCAAATTACGAGTTCCACAATTCTGCAGTTGGTACTACGTATAAGATTCGTGTATGGTCTGTTAACGGGTTTAACATTAGGTCAACAACAGCGCCAGTTATTAGTATACTATCTCTAATTGGCATACCTCCAACAATAAAAGGTTTGGAGATTAAAGGTCAAGGAAACAATACTGTTTTCAAAACTCCTCACGTTACGCTCTCATGGAAAGAAGTTAGTCTTCCAACATCTATTTATCCTGCAGGACAAGAAGCATATGGAGCTGGCTCAGGTGCTCGTGATACATACTTTGACCATTATAGAGTCGAAGTGTATACCCCATCTGTGCACATTAATGATGTAGATCTTCTCAGAGGTATTTACAATATTCATGACCACCAATTTAGATACCTTATGGCAGATAATATTGCTGATCACCAAAAACTTCGTGATAAATGGTGGGTTCCTCAAGGATATACCTCTAGAACTATAACATTTAAGATATACACGATAGATGTATTTGGCGGAAAATCACTGCCAGCTACAATCACGGTTACAAATACGCAGGAAAAATGGTTAAGAGTAACTGAAAGTGACGCGGTTGGGCCTACAACACCAATGAAAGAAGCTTATTGCAATTACATAAATGGCAATACCGCTAATGTATCGATAAACTTCCATCCTTTGTATAGTTTTGATGCCAATGGGACATTAGTTAATCAGGATAGTAGCTCTCACCCATGGCATGGTAAACCGCTTGTAGATGATCCAGATGATCTGAAAGAGTACAGACTGTATATATGTGGGCCGTTTAACACATACCAAGATGCATTAGACCATGGATATACACACGGTACTGGCTTGAGTGCTCCATTAATGTTAGACGCAAGAAGGGTATACTCAGGCCAAGTGCCAAATTGCACAATAAATCTGGATAAAGAAAAGTACTATCTTTTGTGGATGACTTCAGTAGATGTATTTAGTAATGAAGGAACACTGGATCTAACATTTAACACAGAAGATGGCGCAGTAGTTTACATTCCATCTACTCCAGGACTTTGCTAAGGGGTTATACAATGGCATCATACATGGTTGGTACAATCAGCACAACAGCTGGTAGCAATGTGGTAACTGGTACTGATACACAATGGCTAGCAAATGCGGCAGCTGGAAGTGAGATAATCATAGGAGATTGCCCAACAGCTTTTACTATTGCTGCTGTTGACTCTGAAACGCAACTTACTTTGAATGCAAATTTCCCATATACTTACAACGATGAAGACTATATCATTGTAAATGACTTTACACAGTTTGCACACCTATTACTACTTAATATTGGTGATTTGCACTCACCAGACATCATATCTAGGAATCTGAAACTTATCGACGATTTTATGTCATCTGCCTATGTGCAAATACAGCGTCTATGCTTTATGTTTGACGGCTTGGTTGAAATACCTGGTTCTGGCAATACAAGTAGAACACAGAAAGAAATGATTGTAGATGGTAGCACTGAAACACTGCAGGTATATCGTGTTGAAGCAATAAGTGCCGGCAATCTACATGGAACTACGGGTAATACGACTATTACTATTGCAGATCACCCATTTGGTGGAACTGGCGCAGAGATTACTTTAGATATTCCGTATAATTCTGGAAAAGCTTACCAAGTAAGTGATACGCTTACTGTGTTATCTGGCAGTACCTTATATGCATGGGTAAGTGACGACACCGGTCAGCATGAAAATCTACAGATTATGCTTTCTGTTAGAAGCATTTAAGGAGAATACAAATGCAGTACTTCAAATCGAGACTACTTCTGCTTTCAGTAGTTGTCATACTGAGCGCATTTACTCTATTAGGAGCTTCGTATGACTTCTATAAGTCATACTCTGCTCAAAAGTTTATAGTAGCAGATAAAGGATCTTCGACATACGAGGAGATTACTCAAACTAAAGTAGGTCAGTGGAATACTGCTTATAGCTGGAGTAACCACGCTGGGTTATACACGCCGATTGCACACAAAACTACCGAAGATGCATTAAACGGTCTCGTTAAAGTTAATGGCGCTGGCACTTACTCTGCTATAACTGATTCAAGTACTAATTGGAATACTGCATATACTGATAGGCTGAAATGGGACGGCGGCAGCACCGGACTGAACGCTACAACAGGAAGAACAAGCTTGGGTCTTGGAACAGCGGCAACTGTCAATACAGAAGCTTCTGTTGCGGCTGATGGCAATGTACCAACCGGACAAGCAGTAATCAATTACGTCGGAATTGGAACACCAAATGAGCTTACAGACTCAAGCACTGACTTTAATTCTACCTACAAGTTGACGTTTCTTAATCCAACATGTGGGTTTGCTATTAACATGGCAGATACCGGTGAGACTACTGGAGATATTCGCTATCTAATTAATATAGGAGCAGCAATGGTTACTGTTTATAGCAGTGCCTCTGTTGCGTTAAGTGGTGGAGTATCATATGTGATGGAAGCAAATGATACCTTAACAATCATGTGGACAGGATCGAAGTGGGTAGAAATTGCCCGCTCGAATAACTAATAGGAGAGATACAAATGAGGACTGCACTGTATGTCATTACCCTGCTGATTCTTAGCATATCAGCACATGCACAAATCGGGGTGGTAACATCTGACGGCAATACGTCAACGGTTACAATCATCGATGCGAACACGACTAAAACCGTAACCTTGAACGATTCCGCTTCAGCGAATGACATTGAAAAGGCAATGCGGTATAATGTCTTCAAGCGATTTGATTACACAAATACCCAGAAACTTGAAGACTTTCTCGAATCTCATCCTGGTATTACCAACAGTGAGCGTGCTCGTCTGCTGTTCAAAGTGATCAGACACCGCCATACAAGGAATTTCGACCGTTCTACGTCGTTTTCTGAGCTGCTTGAAGCAAAATATCCTAATTTCAAGCCGGCAGAGCGGATTGCCAATGCGGTATTGACCTCATATGAAGTCCGTGGAATTAACGGAGTTCGAGCTCAAGCTGCAAAGATGTCGGCATTAACTCTTGCACAAAGATCACAAGTAATTGATGGTCTTGGTGAACAAGCCAGGTTTGTAGTTGCAAGAGAGTTATGGAGAGCCGAATCCAGACAGGCTGAAACCTCTCCAGCACTTGCCATATCGTTGGTTACCAATTTATGGCCGACGCTGTATGATAATGATGCTACGACTAACACTCGTGGGGCAATGTGGTTTATGCAGTATACGGTATTCAGGACTCTCGAACAATCGAGTAGGTATCCTGAGTATAAGGATGCAATGACCACTTATGCCACACGTGCTGCAAACCGGTTTCTCAAGATTACCGAAAACTATCCTAATCAAGCTACCTTCCGCACTAATGTGCTAAACTGGAAAAGAGATTACGAAGGCACAATCCGGTGTTATGATGCATATATGACATGGGTATTAAACGCTCAGAAGATAAACCCCAATAATAGGGCAAACTGGTATGGGCAGTCCTTTGTCAATACTCAGTTAAATGCCGCTTATGCATATGACAGACTGGAAAAGCCTGATGCGGCAAAAGCCATCCTGGTTTATTTGAATACCGCTGAATGGCTTAAGAACCCGTCACCGAGAACCAAAGGGAATTTTACTACACCCGTTGGAAACTTCAGGAAAATCATCAGACAGAGGCTAGCGAACCATAAAAACGACGATACATCTGCAACCCTGTTGGCTACACTTAACTCTCTTATTGTTAAATAACTAGATCTTGTATTTTAGGTGTATAACACCTGAGATATTTTTTGTATGATGTTACAGCGCATTTCGACCAGAAGGGAATTAATACCTTGTCAACCCCATGCATCCAAACTGCAAGAATTGAATCCATTGAAGAGACCTTAAACGGTAATGGCAAGGACGGTCTCAAAACGGAGGTAGCACTCTTGAAACAAGCTCAAGCCTCACAGCATGCTAGGTTAAAGCGTATTGAGAATCTTGCATGGGGCATAATCATTCTTGTTTTAACCGCATTGGTAAAATCTGTACTAATTGCTAGCTAGGAAAATACAATGGTTACGCCAGAACAGATTTGGGAACGTCGCCAAGCTTTCATCGAACTGGTAAAACCTGCTGCTATTGCCGCAATTGGTGAGCAACATCAATTTCTCATTAAATGGGCTATCTGCAAAGCAGGTCTAGAATCTAATTGGAATACAAGGAATGTGCTTATTGTTCAGGGAAATAATTGCCTTGGTATTAAGCACTTCTCGGGTGATCCATTAGTAGTTACAGCTAATACAGGCCCAGAAACAGGAACATCGGTCAAATGGCAAAGGTTCAACAGCCTTACTGCTTGTTTCAAGTCGCTTGTCTACTCATGGAACCGTAGTCAGTATTATGAAAAAGCAAGGCATGAATTCCTAAACTCATTTGAAAACATCTATGCTGCTGGAACCCCAGGGCATACCGATGAAATTCGTCGGCTTGTCGACGAGATCCAGGTGGAATTATGAAATTTGCTTTTATCCTAGTGGCCGTTTTCCTGACGCTTGGATGCAAGACCCCTGAACGGCTTGTCGAGCATAAGGAATACGCAAATGGCCAGCTTGTTAAGGTTGATCGCTCTAAGGAAACTGGGTATCAGCTTTTCTGGGGTGAACGCCATGACCAAATGGCCGATGCAAAGAGCGAAATCGGCAAGCGCACAATGGGAGTTGCAGGAATGAGTCTTGGTGGAGCATTGATCGGAGCCGCTTTCAAAAATCCGGCTGCTGGAGCTCTCGTTGGATCGATTGTCGGTGCAACTGAGAAGATGACCGACTCTAAGGACAGTGTTACCTCAAGCACGAAAACCCAGTAATAGGTGACTAACATGATTCAGGATTTTCTTAAGAACCTCCACGGGATACATCTTCAAAACTACCTCGAGTGCTGCACAAAAGGCACGATATTCTTTCTTGAGCGGCATGACCTTGTTGGCAGAATCAATAAGAGATACCAGAGCTGGAAGTTCAGGCGGCCAATTCCTGAGTTTGCTCCTACTCATGTTGGGATTATCGGTGATGCTCGTGGGGCATATGAGTCACTGTTTCCGAATGGACCAACAAGGAACCTGTGCGTTGATCGGTATCTACTGCCAAAGTATACTCTCAAAATAGGTGTCTTTGACTACACCTACACTGTGGAGGATATGGAACGTGGGATGGCAGCAATCATCCGGTATATCCAACAACATCCTCACTACGATTGGCTTTCACTTGTGCCGTTTCTGAATCTTCAAGAGAGCAACTCCTCAATTTGCTCTTCACTAATTTCCATTTACGCAAACGAAGTTCTTCGCCATAACGACGACTGGAAACTTCAGACTAACGAGAACCTGGTGCTTCCGTGGGAGTGGCTGGACCATTGTCAGATCATATGGG
This sequence comes from uncultured Methanobacteriaceae archaeon, assembly GCA_964399835.1. Lineage (GTDB taxonomy): Archaea > Methanobacteriota > Methanobacteria > Methanobacteriales > Methanobacteriaceae > Methanosphaera. The sequence continues at coordinate 27,208 of CAYNSJ010000015.1, forward strand.
AAAGCCACTAAAGAAAAAACTAACGAAAAATGTTTTCTAGGGTGTAATCTTTGGAGTTTACTCTTCAAGTTCTAAAAATGTATAATCTTCAAGTAATCAACGAGAGACCCGAATTTCACGGGCTCCAAATTCCAGCTCCCGAAGGAAGGATTTCCGCTCATGTCGTTCCGCAAACTGACCAAGCAGGAAGTCGAAGCCGCCCAAAAGGGCACTATCGTGTCGTTCGTCAAGGGTCTCTTCGAAGAGAACCCCGAGATCAGCACGACCGATTGCATCGAAGCCGTTGCCCAGGTCTTCCCGCAGTCGAAGTTCCAGAAGTCGCACGTTGCGTTCTACCGCAACAAGTTCCGCAAGGCCGGCATGGACATCCCGTTCATCCGTCAGCCCAAGGAAGACGAGGAAGAGCCGGCTCCGGCTCCGGTCGTCAAGAAGAATAAGAAGGTCGCCAAGGCCTAATTCGGCCGCATCGCGTTCGTCTCACTGCCTCCCGGACATCTCGAGCAAACTCAGTAGCCAGGATTATCCCGATTCTGGCTACTGATATTTAAAGCATGTTTCAGGATTGGATGGTTGCCAATGAACACATCAATTTACCCTAATACTGCACACCTTAACGTCGGATTCAATTGGGACCCTGAGCTTGCGAAAGCATTTGTCAACCTCAACGAAACCGTTGGGAAGCAGTTCAATACTCGCATCGACTCTGTATACGGGTCTACTTCATATAACCCACTTGGGTCAGCACGTCCTCCTCAGAGAGTTCCACTGCATGATTGGGATCGCTTTAAGGAATGCATTAGCATCTTCCATGATGCAGGCATAAAGATCAATTGGACGGCAAATACTAATTGCCTCGGTGATCTTACTGAGTTTGAGCGCCATTATGACGCTCTCTGTGACTGGGTCGAAGCAATGGCGGCCTACATCGACATGTATACCGTAGCTCATCCGCTGATCCTCGAACTGCTTCTGAAGAGTAATGCGGTTAAGGAGATTGAGATTTCGACGATCCTCAACGTTGACACTCTCGGTCTTCTTAACTACTATTCTGATTGGAGCCCGAAAATCAAGCGAGTGTGTTTGGCAATCAGCAGAAACCGTGATATGAGCTTCCTTCGGCGTGTAGCTCTTTATCAGAAGATTATGCCGAAAGTTGAGCTCTTGGCAAATGAGTTCTGCACAGTCGCAGGTCATAACTGTCAGGGCATCTATCGCCAGTCATGTTATGAATGCCATTCACATGGAGTTGGCAATACTCATTGTGATAACTACCCGATGAGCAGATGCACTCAATCTCGTTGGGATAACCCGGAGTCTTGGCTCAAAGCTCGTTTCATTCTGCCTCAGTGGATGGACGACTACCAAGCTCTTGGGATCAACGACTTCAAGATCTCCGGAAGAACTCATCCATCACCTTACATCCACAAGATTGCTTCAGCTTACATGTCGAGATGCTACCAAGGCAACCTTCTTGGTTTGTGGGCTCAGCTGGAATCGATTTGGAAAGGAACTCCTGGGCAAGACGATTCTCTGAAGAGAGTGGAAATCGACGTAAGTCGAATCGGTAACTTTATCGATCACTGGATGAGCAAACCTGATTTCCGCTGTGCAGAACAGGTTTGTGGTATTACTTGCCAATACTGCGAGACGTTCTACAAGTCGGTAAAAGGCGGCAGGTCATGAGAGGCATAGAAACAAACGACGCCAACGTTCTTGCACTTTGGTGTCGCGATTATAACCAGTTTGGACCCCATCAAGTTGGGTTCAAAGACCGTTTCTCAATCGGTATCTACCAAATATATCAGGGCATTGAGTGGAATGATAAGGCATCTGAGTATGAGTCTTTTGCTGCAGCTGCAATACATATGATCTGTGCTGCAGAATCACTTAACCTTGAACTAGATTTACCAAGACTTATCGACGACAACTTTCATCGTTCTAAAAACTATATCGACTGGATGGAATTTACCAAGCACTTATCAAGAGCACAGCAACACATATTCTACCGACAAGTAAGTGCAAAAAACGGCTATCATAGAAAAAGCCGATATAATCCAGTGCTTCTTACTTCTGATCTTTCATACTTGGTAAATAAGCTATTCGGCATGATACCAAGAGGCCAGAGAATGATAGCAGCATATTACGCCACTGAGATAATGAGTGGGAGACTATAATGGTTCAGTCTTTACTTTGGACTCGCTTGATGGATGCTACCAAGATTCTGATCGTGGAAGCGGTGCCTGGGAAGTACGCACCACTTGGTATAATGAAGTTTGCATCTTATCTTCGTGAGCAAGACATCTATTTCGAAATCGTTCGTGGGAGGTATCGGTTTACTGACCTGAATCAGTTTGATGCTATCTACATCAGCTCAGGGGAGTTCTCATACTACCATGTTGACCTTGTCAGAACAATCAACTACTACACCAACAATTTTAATGGTCCTGTGTATCTTTGTGGCGTGTATGCTTCTGTTGGCAATTTTGATGAAGTGACTGCGTCGAACTTTAACATCATACGCGGGGTGATTCCTGAGCTCGATACGATAACACCGGCATATGACTTATATGCTTGGAGTGATATGAGCTTCACATTTACCTCTCGTGGATGCAAAAGGAAGTGTGACTTCTGTTTTGTGAAGCAAATCGAGAGTGAAGCATATACCATTCCGAATTGGTTTGAGTATCTCGATCCTACTCGGCGTAAGCTGATGGTTCACGATAATAACTTAACTATCTTCGGCGTCAAATGGTTCAGCTCTGTAGTAGACAAGCTGATTGAACTCAACAAGCAGGTAATATTCGACAATGGTTTCGATTGCCGTATCTATAATGAGAAGCATGATGCGAAGATACGAGAACTTGCTTCAAACAATCAGATCTTACCTACGGGCATTAGATTTGCTTATGATGGACCGCAGGAGGATGGACATATTGATAATGCTCTTAGCCTTGTTTGTTCATATCTTAATCCTCCTGATGTTATGGTTTACGTTCTGGCCGGCTTCAATGATGACTTCAAAACAGTTCTGAAACGAGCGCTTACCGTTTGCAAGTTCGGTGCACGTCCTGTTATTCAAAAGTATCTTCCTCTGAATTGGAAAGCGGATCCGAATGCGTATCACCATGTTGATCAGAAGTGGCCAGAGCGTGTGTTAGATGCAGTTGAGATCTATTTCAATAGTGTTGCAAAGTACCCACTAACTTCTTCAGAAAAAGAAGTTGAATCTGCGATCTTCGAAGTCTGGGATCGCCTGATGAAGGAAAATGCGTGACGGCAACTGTCGACCACACTCCTTATATCGTATATGTCGGCGATACTGTTGAAAGGTTGAGCACTGCGTTCAACGAATTCGGTAAAGCTATACAGAATGCCACAATGTGCTTTGTAAAAGCAGTAGAAGATTTCATGGACTTCTTTGAGTATACACCACTTGAAGACCCAATAGAGTGTGCTCCTGTTATCGGTTCTCCTGTTGCTGGTGCCTCTCACAGTCGGTTACACCGAAGCCGACTGTATGCACCAGGTTAGCGCATTGGTAAATATGAACTCGACCAACTACTATATCTTATAAGAGATATGCTCTATACGAGACAGTCCTCGTGACAGAACAATAGCCGGTGTGGGAGATACTCCCGACGAGATTGCACGGTAGCTCGTTACCTTACTTGGAAGACAACGCCAACTCAAGGAAATTGCCGGCACCGGCTATACTACTCCAGGAAAGACAAATGGATAAGTCAGTTCACTATAAGCCTACTTGCATGCAGATCGCCAAGTGTAATAAATGTCCGGGTCTTAACCATGAGCGTGTGTCAATGTCAGCACCTGGTTACGGAGACTTGAATGCAAAAGTAATGCTAGTTGGGCAATCTCTCCATTCATATAACCCTGAGACGCCTAACTGTCAAATACCATTCATCGGGCCGTCTGACAAGTATGACAGTGGCAATCTGCTGCTTGAAGCACTTAAAGCTTCAGGTCATCAGTTCAGTGATTTCTTCACGACAAATGCCTTACACTGTCATCCTCCTGGGAATCGGCCTGCAACTGAGAAGGAAACTGAAAACTGCCTGAAGTATCTTGGCGCGGAAATTGAATTGGTAAAACCGCGACTTGTGATAGCATTAGGCAATGATGCAAGAAACGCAATAGAGTTGCTTGGAATTAAGTTCAACTCTGATCGCGGAAAAGTTCGCCATACTACGTTATACCACACTGGGTATTTCAGAAGGACACTAAGCATTCTCTCTGCTTATGTGTATCACCCGTCATATGTTCTTAGAAAAGGTAATCAGTTGATTACCGTTCAATGGAAAATGGAACTTGTACGCTTGATTAAACTGGGGTATCAACAATGAACGCAGATGCAATGTTGAACTTTCTATTCGGCTACCGCGCAGTTTACTGTATGTGGGTATTACTGCAGGAGATCATGGCTTCTGAGGCAAATGCTGGTCCTATTAGCCCACTGGGACTAGGTTTAGCCGATGAGATTGCAAATGCATATGAGGTGATGACCGATGAGAAGATCACAATACCGGAAGTCGTCAACCATGTATCTGCTTTCCGCAATACAATTACATACATGCATTATGATGCTACTAATACTTACCCCAAGCTCTACCGCGAGACAAATAGCACTTTGCGTATCTTCAGGCGAACTCATGATATGCCTGATAGTGTGCTTCGTGCTTATATTCTCTCAATGGACGAGCTTCACGCAGTATCTAATGTCTGTCTTGACAAACTTAAGTCCTATGTCGAAGACAAGCCGGTACTCGACTTCGGTTGCGGGGCAGGATATTACATCCCTCAGCTTGTCAATGCAGGAGCTCGGCACGTTATCGGCTATGACAGGCACGACATCATCAGAATTGCAAAAACGGTTAAGCGCGATTGCTCAGAAAACAAATACCATTTCTTGTGCAGACAGCTTGAAGGCGTTGACAGCCATCTTCGGTACTACTTCGGAGCAATCTGGTTTTCCGAAGTCCTGCATGGGAAAATGAATCAAGAGCAGTTCTTAGCTGATTTAGCAAGCTACTTAATGGATGGAGGTTACTTCATCATTAACCACGTGCTTCGTGAGTCAATGCGTGGACTGTTCTTCAAGCTTCACATGTGCATTCATACTGGGAATGAGAACATCGAGTGCAATATCAACGTGGCAAAGCTTAAGCAACTTATCGAGTCCAATTCCGGTGGTTATAGAACATTACTTCCTGGGCCAATTATTCGAGTGCATACGTCTAATTATCATATTGCCGATGTCTATCAGGTGGTTAAAGCCTAATGAATAGCTCAGCCGTTTTAGAATACTTCAACAAGAACGTGGAGATGATCCACGATCCTGATGTTGTTGAAAAGCACCTTGATAGGGCAATATCACATGCGCCTAAATTCATCGTGCTGGATACAGAAACAAACGGCTTTGACTCATTCACTGGGCAAATACCAATGTGGAGTCATAAGACCAATTCAGTGTCTTATACCCATGGTGCACAACCATTCAGTATTCAAATCGGTCTTTACGATGAGAAAAAAGATAAGCTATACTGCTTATTCCTGTGGGCTGAAGATACTTGGTTACTTGCTAAAGCAAAGCAGGTAATTGAACGTGCGAAGATGATGGTTGGTCACAACCTGAAGTTTGATATCCGCATGCTCAGGAATATCGGTATTAACTTTCATAGGCGAATTTGGGATTCGTTGACTGCTACTCGTCTGACTCATGATCGTCTTTACAAGCATGACCTCAAGTTCCTTGGTAACTTCTTCAGTGGTCTATCAGGGGATGACTCTGATCGCTGGGAGCTTGATGTTAAGAACTGGTTACGAAGAACTCGTGCGGCTTCAACCAGAGCAGGCAATCCGCCTGACTATATTAACTACTCATTCGTGCCACCTGAAATTATCATTCCATACGCATTGAAGGATATCTGGTACTCATTCCTAATATTTACACTTATTCGAGATGAAATCGAAGAAGAGTATAAGGAAATCTTCGATTTGGAATGTGACATCGTCATACTGGCAATGCGCATGGAAGAGCGTGGGCTGCAAATTGACCGAAAGATTTGTCAACAGGCCCATGACAAAATTAAGCGCAGATATGCGGCTCGTTATAAGCGAGTAATAAAAGCGGCACAAGAAGCTGGCATCGAAAACTTCAATCCTGAGTCACACATACATGTGAAGAAACTTCTGCTTCAACATCTACCTGAAGCTGAGTTGATGAAGAAGGATAAGAAGACAAAACAGATGAAGATTAGCTCTGATGCTAAAATGCTAACAGGGTTAATCAATAAGTATGAAGACCAAGGTAAGCTATTATTCCTAAGAGATCTCACTGAATCAAGGACATTATCAAAGCAGGATACTTATTATAAGCAGTTCTTAACAAAGACTGATGGAATGGCAATACCTATTCTGCATCCTACTTATAAGGCAAGTGATACGGCTACTGGACGATTCGCATGCGTTGATCCTAATCTGCAGAACATACCAAGGCCGATTATCAGATTCGATAAAGACGGTAAGCCAATCAATACATTCCTAGATGGAATTCCTTCTGTCAGATCTGCTTTCGTTCCACGTAATCAGTTCTATAATCTATATGGTGACTATAGCCAGATTGAAATTGTAATCTTCTCGATTCTCTGCCAAGACGAGTCACTGCTATCTGCAGTAAGAGCAGGTAGAGACCTACATACTGAAACAGCGATCATGATGCTTGGTGACGACTCCAAACAAGCACGTCAGAAAGCTAAGTATCTTAACTTCGGTATTATCTACGGAATGGGCATCGAAGAGCTTGCGAATCAGTTGAGATGCACTTACCAAGAGGCAAAACGTCTCATGGATTTGTATCTCAGCACGTTCCCGAATATTAAACGGCTACTCAGCAGAGCAAAGACAGAGCTCGCTACTAAGGGCTATGCCGAAGACATGTTCGGCAGACGTTACCATATCCCAATGGATAGATCTTACATCGTTGTCAACTCGCTTGTGCAGGGTGCAAGTGCCATGCTGCTTAAAGTTGCAATGATACAAGTTAGAAGACTTCTCGATGTGCTTAACATCGGGCCTGAATTAGGTAATCAGATCAATGTAATCCACGATGAACAGGTCATCGAGCTGCATAGGCGTATCTTCTGCAACACACTGATTGCAATGCTTAAGCGTGCAATGGAAGAGATACCTGTTATACATCGATACGGAGTATTTCCAAAAGTAGAGTTTAAATACACGAGCACCAACTGGGAGGACAAACAAGATGTCAAATTAGAAACCTGTGAATTTAATGAAGCTAATCGGTTATTCAAAAGGGTTTACAATGACGTTGTATTAAATTACAATGTTCCTAAAGTTGAGTGGTTCCTGTAGGTCAAAACACAATGGTCCTTCTGACAAAACCCAAAGTCATCTCCATCATTCGTGATGATCGCGAAAAGAAAGCCTGGGACGAGAAGTTCTTGGGCCACGGTTTCGAGGTATCAACGAAACGCCTTCAAACTGGTGACTACACAGTAAAAGGCATGGAAAATCTCGTGTGTATCGAGAAGAAAGAGGATTGGGCTGAAATCGCTTACGATGTGTCATGTGAGAAGAATCGCACTAATTTCATTGCTCTTCTTCGTCGTATGCAGCAGTTCCCGATCCGATTCATGGTGGTTCATGATGATCTCGGGTCACTCGCAAACATGCGGACATACGGCAAATTGGATATGACACGCCCTGTTTACAACTGGGTGCTTAATATCCCACTGGAATACGGTATTCCTCTGATTCCAGCCGGTGCACGTAGGAAGTCTCAATACGTGGTAACCGAACTCTTTCGCCGGATTGTGGAATTCCACAAAGTCGGTCGAGTTACATATCTTCCTACAAGGTAGTATATCATGGGAAAGAACAGGTTGGCTAAACAAAAGCCAATTGAGCCGAAGACGACACTGGAAAAAGTGTCGGTATCGAAGCTCGCCACGTATGTCGGATGCCACCGGAAGTATTACTGGATGTATATCCGTAATATCGTGCATAACTCGATATATGCACCGTTCTTCGTTGGTGACATCTTCCACAAGGGACTTGCCGAGTTCTATGACAAAGTGAAGTCTGATGATGTTATCGAGCATGCTAAAGAAAACATCAAGAAAGAACTCGCGAAGTTCTTTATCAGGCCTGAAGACGTCGGCGAAGTCAGAAAGAACGAAGCAATCGTCCTTGGTATGCTCAAAGGTTACATGAGGCAATACGAAGGAGAGCCCAACAAGCTCAAGGTAACGCATACCGAACAAGCATTCGGCTTCAGACTTGATAATGCCGATGTCGAATTCGAAGGCGTTATCGATATGATTCATACTGAAAAAGGAAAGAAAGGAGAGATCCTGGTAGTCGATGAGCATAAGACTGCTTCAAAGGTTACCAAGGACTATATCGAGCGATTGCCGTTCGACCAGCAAGTTCAATGTTACCCGCTGTTCGTTGAACGGTGTCTCGGCAAGCCGCTTACCAAAGTGGTATACAATGTTACCACGAAACCTCAGATTCGTCTCAAGCAGAGTGAGACATTCGACCAGTTCATTGACCGGATTTCCGATGAGTATGAGATGAAGCCAGAGCAATATTTCCACAGGGAAGACTTGGTCTTTAATCGTGGGCATATTGAAGCAGCTTTCCGCGATGTCAACCTCGTTGCAGAAGAAATTCGCATGTATTACGAGTGCCTGACACTGGAGCAGCTTCTCAATCCTGAGAGTTGGTACCGCAACTCCAGAGCGTGCTTCAACTACAACTCGGTTTGTCCGTATTGGAAACTCTGCAGATACGGTGATCGGCCTGACATTATGTCACTTTATAAAGAACGGGAGGCTCACGATCGTGGGGAAAAAATTTCAGAAGCAGAGTAAGCCGACAAAATCGGCAGCTATCAGGGAAATCGAAGAAGCAGAAGAAGTTGAATTTCCGGATGAGGCAAGTGAACCTGATTCACGCCTAGAGGATAAGTTAACTCTTCTGTATGGTCCTCCGAAGATCGGCAAGACCACATTTGCATCGAAGCTGGAGGACCCACTTTTCCTCGCAACCGAACCAGGTCACAAGTTCATCCGGGCTCGTGTGACCAATATCGCTAACTGGCCGACTTTCACCAAGGCAGTTGAGCGCTTGGAAAAAGAATACGGCAAAACCGTTGAGTGCAGCACCTTCGTTGTTGACACGGTGGATAATCTCGCTAAGTTCTGCCGTCATCATGTGTGTGCCGTCCAAGGTATTGCACATCCATCTGATCAAGAATGGGGCAAAGGCTGGGACGCATTATTCGATCAGTTCAACGAGTGGATCGTTCGCCTTTGCATGATCGGACCGGGTGTCGTATTCATCGGTCATTCAACTGAGAAGGAAGTTACCTCACGCGGTCTGAAGATCACTAAGACAATGCCTGCAATGGCAACTACTGCCTACCGTGCAATTAATCCTCTTGTGGACTTTATCTTCTACGCTGGTTTCAAACGTGAGAAGGTTGATGGCAAAGTCAAAATCAGCCGAGTGCTTTACACCAAGCCGTCCGAAGAGCGTGACGCAGGTGATAGAAGCAGCGTTCTACCTGCCACGATGAAACTTGATGCAGAAGAAGTTAAGAAAATCCTGCGGGAAAGGAGCGCATAGGTTAAAGCAGGTTACTGGGTACTAAACACTTAACCCCTTTGAAACTAATTCTATCAGGAGATTTGCTCACATGTCCGTTCAATCCAAACTCGCTGGCCTCAAGAAGGCTTGGAAATCCGCGGAAGCTCGCGAAGGCTTCGCTCCACTGCCCGATGGCGACTATCAGTGCCGTATCGACGTGGCTCGCGTTGAAGAGTCAAAGTCGTCCGGCCGCCTGCAGGTTGCCTGGGGCTTGACGGTCGTCAGCGGCGCCTACCAGAACCGCAAAATCTTCAAGTACGACGGCATCGAGGACCAGGACCAGCTTGCCTGGCTCAAGGGCAGCATGAACAACCTGGAAGTCGAGTGCCCCGATGACGTCACCGAACTGCCGGAGACCCTGACCGAGATGCAGGGCATGGGTGTCGAGGTCACGCTGAAGACCAAGAACGAGTTCCAGAACTGCTACTTCAACGAGGCCATCGACCTGGATAGCCTCGAGGGCTCCGAAGAGGAAGAGGAGTCCGAGGAAGAGGAAGAGGAAGAGTCCGAGGAGGAGGAAACCGAGGAAGAAGAAGAGGAAGAGGAGGAAGAAGAGGAGGAGGAGGAAGAAGAGGAGGAGGAAGAAAAGCCTGCTCCCGCTCCGAAGAAGAAGGCCCTCGGCAAGACCTCGGCCAAACCGGCTGCGAAGCCCGCGAAGAAGAAGTAACACCTGAACGGCATCATCGGGTGGCAGGTCTAATCGGCCTGCCACCTACTCTCCATTAACAGTTAGAGGTTGTCAACATGAAGCCGTTCAAGTGGTCTGATATAGGGCGAAAGAACATTCGAATTCGAATGAAGCGGTTGCGAGAAGCATGTGCTGACATGTTTCACTATCCAGATCAAGCTGCCGCAGAAATTCTCGACTTCGTCATCATGCCAGCAGTATCACTCAAGTGGGAATTCGACAACCCACTTTGGTGTCAAGTAGTTGGTCCTCCAGGCTCCGGTAAAACAGCTCACATTGCACTCTACGAATCATGGGCAACCGCCAAATTCGTATCTCGCCTTACTAAGAACAGCTTGATCAGCGGCTTCAGACCTGAGGGCAAGGAAAATCAAGACCCAAGCTTCATCAAGCAACTGAATGGGAAACTCTTGGTGGTCAAGGATTTTACTTGTATCCTCCAGGGTCCGAGAGAAGAGCGAGACGCGGTCATTGGACAGCTCCGAGACATATTCGATGGCAAAGCATCTAGGGTATTCGGTAACGTTGGTCACATGGAGTATACGGCTCGTTTCAATATGCTTTTAGCGGTTACAGGCATCATCGACGGGTTCTATGGAGTTACATCTCAGTTAGGTGAACGTTTCATCAGTCGTCGTGAGTATGCATTCGACCGTCTTGGGATTACAGAAGCAGCATTGAACGGCATTCTCTCAGGT
>CAYNSJ010000016.1:0-1936 GCA_964399835.1 uncultured Methanobacteriaceae archaeon
AACAATAACAACAATAAAACAAAACACATAAAAAAAACAACTCATCTACCCCCCCAAAAAAAATCAACCAAAAAAAAAAGAATTTACAAAAAATAAAAAAATAAAATTATGAGTCAGCCTCTATTACTACAAAAAACTTAACAATGTTATTATTTATAATATAATAATAAATTAATAAAAATTTTTTAAGGAGTATTTAAAAAAAATGGTTGATTTATATAACGATATGATAACAAGACAAACAACAATAATAAATGAATCTAATCAAGAAAAACTAAAAAAAACACATATAACTATAGTAGGCTGTGGTGGATTAGGTGGAATTATAATAGAATTATTAGTAAGAGCTGGATCTGAAAATTTAACAATCATTGATGAAGATGTGTATGACACAACTAATTTGAATCGTCAAATAAGAAGTAATACTGATACAATAGGAAAAGTGAAATCAGAAATAACAAAAGAAAATGCATTAAAAATAAATCCTGATATTAATATTACATCTAAAAATGTTAAAATAACAGAAAATAATATAAAAGAAGTATTAGATGATCCTGATTTAATTATTGATGCTGTGGATAATGTATTAACTCGTGTTTTATTATCTCGTGAAAGTAAAAAATTAAAAATACCTTTTATTCATGGGGCTGTTGATAAAACTACAGGTCAATTAACTGTATTTATGCCAGAAAGTCCTTCCTATGAAGAATTATTTGGGCTTAAATCTGTAAATAAAGAATTAACGAGTGATGTGATTAGTTATCTTAAAAATTTAAGTAAAGAAAAACCAGCAATATTAGGTACATCTCCAGCAATATTTGGATCTTTAGAAGCTAATGAAGCGATAAAATATATAACGGGATTAGGTAAAAATATTATAGCACCAAAAATTATGATATGGAATATATTTAATTTAGATTCTTTTACTATCACTGAATTGTAATAAGGTTATATATTTTTAATTAAATAAGATATAATAACAATCAAAAGGAGTAGGATAAATATTCAATTTAACTTGAAAGAATACTTTACAGGACAATATTTAAGGGGATATATTTCAAGAATCAAATATTTTGTATTAATAGCTGTTATTATATTTGCAATTTCAATAGCATGTGGGAATATTTTTAATGAGTTATTCAAACCTTTAGCTATGAAAATTATAAAGAACATGATACAGAGTGCTCCAGCTAAAGAAACAGGGATGTCCTTTTTTATTAATAATATTAAAGTCATGATTTTATTATGTTTAGGTGGAATAACATTTTCAATACCCTCATTAATAGTACTGTTTGTTAATGGTTTATTAATTGGTTATGTATCTGCGTTAGTCCCAACAAATAGTTTTTTATTATTAATTTTACCTCATGGTATTTTTGAATTGTCTGCTGTTGTTTTATCTTGTAGTGCAGGACTTATGTTAACTTATGTTATTGTAAAACTTATAACTGGAATAATTTCGAGTTTTGTTACAGTACATGAAGAATGGATTGAATCAAAGATAATTATTAAAGATATTATCGTTACAATGATTATAGTTATTATTTTAACATTAATAGCTGGATTTATAGAAGCATATATTACAGTACCTTTAGCAACATACATTATGTCACTTTAATTTATTAAATAATTTTAATTTTACTTTTTTTTCTTTTAATTTTATATTCTATTTTTTATTACTTGTTACTTCTATTTTTTAAGTTTTTATGGATTACTATATAAAATTAAATTAACAAAAAAAATATTAAAAGGTTGTTTTCTTAAAATAATAAAAAAGTATAAAATCTTTTTTTAATAAAATCTTTAAGTAAGGGGTTTAATGACTATGTCAGCAGAACAAGAAAAAATTGATGAAGTAATAAAACAAATAGATGAAAATGACTCAAAATTTCTACGATTACAATTTGTAGATATTCATGGTACACCAAAAAATATG